>JACQAX010000190.1 GCA_016194795.1 Deltaproteobacteria bacterium
AACCCGGACGGAGACGCCGCGGATCCCGGAAACCGAATACCAGAGCCACTTTCCGAAGCGATTCGACTTCTTCGGGATGGGGCGGGTGGAAGCGGCTCCCCGTCCCTGCGGCGTGGCCGAATGCGCCGCTTCGGAGTTTCTCGTAACCTTCCAGGTGGCGGGCGACGAGCTCGGCTTGTGCGTCGTCGCTTACGAACGCGCCCCCGCTCCCGCCACGGACGAGCAGCGCTCGATGCTCACCGAGCTCGCCAACGTGCTTGCCTCGAAATTCGTCACGCAGATGGCCGATTTCAACTGCTGCGACATCATGGTTTCGCCGCCGACGCTCGCCGCCTCGGGCGAATGCGAGACGGCGGGCACCCGCAGCCGGCACCGCTATCTCACGTCGACGCTGGCCGTGGGCGGAACGCACGCCTCGGTCGCGCGCCGCTATGAGCTGGTCGGCGGGGCAGAGACCCTCGTTTTCCGGCTCGCGTATCTCCCCTCTCTTCAGGGAGGCAACACGTGATCCGGATGGCCTTGTTCGGCTTGAAGCTCTTGTTGTTTTCGGTGATCGTGCTGGTGGTGAGCCAGATCCCGGTCGGGCACCAGCGCATCTGCGACCACGTCCGCGACGTCGTGCAACACGCGCACGTGCAGCATCCGATCCGCTGGGTCGCGGCGAGAGTGAATTTCCTGGCGGGGACCCGCCTGGAAGGAAACAAGCCCGGCCACGCCGAAGCCGAAAAAGGCTCGCGCGCGACCGGGCCTGCTGAGCATAGCGAGTCTGACAAGGGCCGGCTGAGCGGGTTGCTCAAGCCTCGGGCCACTCGTTAGATCGAAGTCTTACCGGCTTTATTGAGCTCCTGCTTCACGTTGTCGACAGCCTTCTGGGCTTCGAAACGCTTGGCAGTCATCAACGAGCATTCCTGCTTTTCACCGTTCTTACCGCGATTCTCAATACCCCAGGCCGAACCCAGGAGGGCAGGCGTAAGGGCAAACACACTCACAAAGAGCATCATCATCCGCTTTTTCATAACAACTCCTACAACAAGGGACTCAACATCAACTTCAACTGGGTACGTCACCGACAACTTTTCGGTGGCTCTCGGGGTATAGTAGTGCAACGGAGGTGCCAGCTTTTGGGCGCTTGAAATCGGGCATTTGGTGCTGGTTTTCTGTCAGGTGGCGGCGGGCTTGTAAACTTCTTGGGCAGGGCTTCGAAGGCGGGATACCGGAGATGGCAGGCGCTGGAAACACCGCGGCCGGGGCTCTCCGGAGAGCCTCGGCCGCGCTTGTAAACTTGGTCTATTGATCGAGTCGGGAGCCGAGATCAGCTCGAGACGTCGGTCTTGCCGGGGGTCTTGGCCGGCGCCTTTTTGAGGCAATCCTCTTTGGCGCTGCCCGAGAGATCCTGGCACGAGACGGCCTTCGGGTCGCCGCCCTGAACGATGTCCTTGCAGTTCACGTCGGCGGCATTCGCGTGCACGGCCGTGAAGGTCACGGCAACGGTCGCGATCGAAAGAACGAATAAGAAAGCTTTCATGGTAACTACTCCTCACAGAGAAGTAGTGCAACGCGGGTGCCACGGGTGTCCTTGCGAAATCACGGGACTTTAGGGCATCGCGGTTGTCTGCGCTTTTATTGAGCGGCTAAAAACTAGACAGCCAGGGCTCCTTTCGGAAACCCTGGCTGCCAAAACGAACTTAAAGCTGTGTCGCGATGAGCGGCTTACTCGGCCTTGCTCTTATCGAGCGACTTCAAGCGCGCCTGGGCGGCTTCGCATTCGCTCTTCTTGTCGCCCTGGTCCGAGCATTTGACGTCTTTCCACTTCGCGTCGTCATCGCACTTTCCCGGGCAGCAGGTCTTATCGGCGGGCAGCTGGTCAGCGAACGCCGGAACGCCGGTCGTGGCAATCGCGGCCAACGACACGAGCGACACACTAAGAACGGAGAACATAAACTTTTTCATAAACTACCCCTCACGGTCTTATTGTATCTAAAGCCGATCAATTCTGTATAGTACTATAAATAATATAGTAATTTCAATAAGTTACTAGAACGACAGGGTCACGCCCGCAGGGCGGATGATGTCGAGCAGATTCTGGAACGCCGACGTGACCTGCAGGGCGATTTTGCGGCCGCCCGAAGAATCGACTTTCTTGATGTCACCCGAGTTCGTGTACTGAACCTGGATCTTCCCGACCTGAGGATCGGCGATCTCCACGGGGCGGCTGGCCTCGTTGTAGGTGAACTGGAGCTGCCGCTTGTCCTGGTCGACCAGCGCCTTGATACGGCCCTGGTGGTCATAGACGATCTTGACCTTCTTGCCTTCGGAGTTCACGGCCTGCACGAGGTTGCCCTTGTCGTCGTAGGCGTACTGCGCCCACTGCGGCTTGGCCTTGCCCGTCTTCGGAGCCTTCACGACCTTCGAGACCTTGCTGCTCTTGACGTCGTACTCGAGCTGCGTCACCTCGGTCGGGGTGATCTTCTTCGTCACGTGGCCTTTGGCGTCGTACTCGAAGGTGGTCTTCTCCCCGTTGCGGGTGATCTCGAGCGGAAGCCCGCAGCACTCGTTGTAGATGGTTTCGGTCTTGTCGCCGTCGACGTCGCTCGCGAGCTTATAGGTATAGCGCTCGCCGTCGAGCTTCGCCTTTTCCCAGTACTCGTACTTGCTCTTCGAGATCTCTTTGCCGTCCGGGCCCTTGGTGGCGACCGACGTGCCGAAATTCATGCCGCCCGGGCCGTCGCCGATGTAGCCGTACTCGGTCAGCGAGCCGTCGCGGTCCTTCACCCATTTCACGGTCTCGTTCTGGTTGACCGGGTTGAAGCCGATCTGCATGGTGGTGCCGTCGGTATATTTGATCTCGACCAGGTTGTGGCGGCCGTTCTGCGAGTACTTGTACTCATAGACGTTGCCGTCGGCATCCTTCGAGTAGATGAGCTCGTTGCCGCTGTACTTGTAGGTGCAGACCTTGCCGTTCTCGCCGACGACCTTCTCGACTTTGCCGAAGCGGTTGAAGGTGAAGGTCATGCGGCGATTCAGGCTGTCCTGGATCGTCGCGAGGTGGCCGGCCTTGTCGTAGGCCAGGTTCATGAAGTTGCCGTTCTTGTCCGCCATGCGCGTGAGATGGCCCTGGTTGTCGAACGTCTGGACCTGCCCGTTGTCGAACTTGCGGACGTAGCCGTCAGCCGCTTTGGTCACCGTCTGGAAGCTGAACTTGTTGCTCTTGAGCGTGGCGCCGACGGTCACTTGCCGAGCCTTCACGAGGCCCTTGTCGTAGAGCCGTTCCCACTCGTCGTTGCGGTAGCGCGCGTCGTTGCGGATGCGCGTTTTTTCGGTGGCGGCGAGCTCGCCGCTCATGCCGCCGCCCTTGAGCTTGGCGGCCATGATCTCGTCGACGGCCTTATCGACCTCCGAGGCGTTGATCGTGGGCGGGGTGAACCGGTTCTGCGCGCCGCCGCCGTTCTCGTGCACGACGACCGAGCCGTCCGCCGAGATCTTGAGATACACCTCGTAATCGCTGCCCCAGCCGAAGCCGAAGATCCCATCATGCGACGACTTGCTGTTGTAGACGCGCTCCACTTTCGGCTCGATGCCGCCGCTGTGAGTGAGGTCGGTGTAACCGATGAAGAAGTTTCCGTTCTTCAGGCTGACGTTCGCGAACGCGTTCGCCGCGAGAAGCGTACCGCCAACCAAAGCGGTCACGAAAAAGCCACGCATGTTCATAGGTCTCCCCCTAAATTTTCCCTACAAGAATTATACGTCAACTTGGATGACTTTATTAATAACAAAGTAACCGGCGATCTCGAGGATCGCGACGGCGGTCAAAATTGCCCAGCCGATCGGGTTGTTGAACATGGGGTCCATGAAGCCCGGCTCGGAGAAATTGAAGTAGAGCCCCAGCATCGGCGGGATCGAAAGAAGCATCATCCCCTGGTAATAACCCTGAGCGGTCAACGACTTGATCTTGTTCTCGACTTTCAGGCGCTCGCGGATGACGTAAACGATCGTATCGAAGGTTTCCGCGAGGTTGCCGCCCGTTTCCTTGAGGATATTGACCGCGGTGACGAACATCTCGACGTCCTCGCATACTATCCGCCTGGAAAGATTGTCGAAGGCCTCTTCGACGGAGACACCGACCTTGTTCTCGCTCAGCACGAGATTGAATTCCTGCGACATGGGATTGGGCATCTGCTCGACGACGATGCCAAGCGACTGCACCACGGAAAGGCCCGATTTCATGGCGTTCGCCATGAGGTTCAGGCCATCGACCATCTGCAGATTGAACTTCTCGACGCGCGCCTGGTACATGTAGTTCACGATGGGCTTCGGAACCTTCCAGCCGACCATCGCGAGAAGGGTGCCCAAAACCAAGCCGGGCACGACTTTCGGAAGGAACGCCAGAAAGCAAAGGATGAACGGGCCGACGCTCGCGCACACGAGATACAGCAGCACCCGGTTGGGCGTCGTCTCGATGAACATCTTGCCGCACATCTCCACGATGTAATCGCGCGTCCCCAGGCTCTGGAACCGCATCCAGTCGAGAAAACGCTGCATGTAGTGGTACGTCAGCATGAAGATCGCGCCACCGAAGATGAGGGAGTAAATAAGCGCCATGTTTATTTCGCTCCTGCCGCCTTTTTCGGCTCTTCTTTCTTATCCGCTGCCGGCGGCGGCGTTGGCGGCGGCGGGGTGTTGTTGAACAGGCCGCGGTGCACCTTGAGGCCCTTCGCTTCCATGTCCTCGACGAACTTGGGAATGAAGCCCGTGGGCACGAAACGGCCGATGATCTTGCGTTTCTTGTCCATCCCTTCCTGCTTGTAGAGGAAGATGTCCTGAAGGCTGACGACCTCGCCCTGGATGCCGGCGATCTCGGTGATGTACGTCACGCGGCGCGAGCCGTCGTTGAGGCGCGTCTGCTGGATGACGAGATGCACGGCCGAGGCGATCTGCTCGCGGATGGCTTTCAGCGGAAGCGCCATGCCCGACATCAAGCAGAGGGTCTCGAGACGGGCGATCGCGTCGCGCGGGTTATTGGCGTGCAGCGTCGTGAGCGAGCCGTCGTGACCGGTGTTCATGGCCTGAAGCATGTCCATCGCCTCGCCGCCGCGGCACTCGCCGACGATCACGCGGTCGGGGCGCATGCGCAGGCAGCACTTGATGAGGTCGCGGATCGAGACCTCGCCCTCGCCTTCGATGTTCTTCGGGCGCGTCTCGAGACGCACGACGTGGTCCTGGCCGAGCTGCAGCTCGGCCGAGTCCTCGACCGTGATGATGCGCTCGGTGGCCGGGATGAAGTTGGAGAGCGTGTTGAGCAGCGTCGTTTTACCGGAGCCGGTGCCGCCGCTCACGACGATGTTGAGGCGGCCTTCGACGCACATTCTCAGGAAGTCGCAGATTTCCTGCGTCATCGAGCCCCAGGCGACGAGCTCTTTCGCGCCGACCTTTTTCTTGGGAAATTTACGAATCGTGATCGTCGGGCCGCGCAGGGCGAGCGGCGGGATGATGATGTGCACGCGCGAGCCGTCGAGCAGTCGTGCGTCGACGTACGGGCTCTTCTCGTCGCAGCGCCGGCCGAGGGGCGTCACGATTCGCTCGACGACGTTCATCATCTGCTGCTCGCTCGAGAAGATGACCGGGCTCAGGCCGGGCTTGCCGCCCTTTTCGACGTAGATCTGGTCGCGGGCGTTGACCATGATTTCGGAAACGGCGTCGTCCGCGAGCAGGTCCTCGAGGGGACCGAGGCCGAGCGCCTCGTCGAGCACTTCCTTGACGATCTGGGCGCTCTGCTCGCGTGACGAGAGAATGCCGCTCGTGTCCTCCCGGGTGAGAATCTCGAGGATGGCCTTCTTCGTCTTCTCGCGCAGGAGCTCGCGCTGCTTCGGGTCGGAGGTGTCGATCTGCTGCTTCTTGAGATCCATCGTCTCGATGAGCGCCTTGTGGATGCGCAGCTTCATCGCGGTCCAAGGATCAAGCGGCTTGCTCGCCGAGGCCATCGGGTTTCCGGAGCTCGTGTCCGGAGCGCCGGGGGCGTTGGCTGCAGCGGCGGCCGCTCCGGCCGCTCCGCCCGCGGCTTTCGCCGCCGCGCCCTGGGGCTTCTTGAGCGCCGCGAGCGTGGTGAGGATGTTGGTCTGCTGCATCTTGCGGATGATGTCGTGGTACGCGCGGGTGATCGGCGCCTGGGGCGCCGCCGCCACGAACGGCTGCGAGCGCGCCAGCGAGCCGGTGCAGATGTCGTTGTCCTCGGGGATCGCCGCGAACAGGTTCTTGTTCATGTTCTTCTGCACGACGCTTGCCTGCACGGGCGAGGTCTGGCTGAAGCGGTTGAGCACGAGCTGGACCATGTCGGGCGGGAAGAGATGCTCCTGGATCTTGCCGAGGACGCGCTTGGTCTGGTTGAGAACGATCACGTCCTGGCTGCACACGACGATGATCATCGTGGCCGCCTCGAAGGTCTTGACCGCGAACTGATCGATGGTCGAGCCGACGTCGACGACGATGAATGGGAAGATGTTCACCACCGACTTGTAGAGCTTGCCGAGGCCGTCCATGTCGAGGTCCTTGGCAACGGTGGGCTCGGTCGGCGCGCTGATGAAGCTCACGCCCTGGGGCGTGGCGGCCATCATGGGCTGAAGCGTCTTGAGATCCAGCGCGCTCGCCTGGTGGCGCGAGATCTCGACGATGTGCTTGGGCGAGCGGGTTCCCAGGATCAGGTTCTGGTCGCCGAGGCTCGTCATGTCGAGGTCGATCAGCAACGGGCGCTGGCGCAGCTCCATGAGGTAGGCGAGCGCGAGGTTAGCCGCGAACACCGACTTACCGACGCCTCCCTTTCCTCCGACTACCGCTACGATATGGTCTGGCATTTAAGTATTGATCCTCGTTGTCATTTCTTCGATTTGAGACCGTATTTGTGCTTGATGTCGTCGGTGCCCTCGGACGTGTTGCTCATGATCTGGGGCGTGACGAAGACGACGAACTGGCTTTTGCTTTTGTTGAACGCTTTCGAGCGCAGGAGCGTGAACAAGGGATTGGCCGGCGGCGCGCCGCCCGGGAAATCCTTGTTGAAAGCCGTCGAGATCGAGTTCGAGACCGCGTTGACGACGGCCGCGCTGTCGCCGCTCTTCACGATGACCGAGCCGACTTTGTAGCCGTGGTTCAGGATGAGCGGCGCGTTCGCGTTCTTGCCGGCGAGGCCGCTGTAGCTGAAGTCGATGCTCATGTCGACGTCCTCGGTCTGGCCGACGATCTTCGGCACCACTTCGACTTTCGGGCCGATCGACACCTTGTTGAACGTCGGCTGGCCCTTGTCGTTGACCGTCTGGATCGGGACGTCGAGCTGGCGGTTGAAGAAGGCCTTCTGGCCGGCTTTCACGATGAGCACGCTTTCTTCCAGGATGCGGGCGTAGCCGGCGTTTTGGGCCGACGCCAGCTGCGGGAAGAGCTTCGAGATCGTGCCCGAGAGCGAACCGGTGCCCTGCGACGTCACGCCGCCGGTGGTCGACTGGCCGAAGTTGATCGTGCCGCCGGTGTCGAGGCTCGGGCTCCACTGGAAGCCGAAGTTGCGGAGGTAGTCTTTCGAAAGCTCGACGAAGTCGACGGTGATACGAAGCATCTTCTCGGGCGGCTTCGGCTTGGCCTGCGCCACGGTGATGCGCTCGACGATCGGGTCCTTCACGGCCGGCTTCTTGATCTCGTACGGGCTCCGGGGTCCTTCGAGCGAGTAGGTCGGAAGGATGAAGCCGGTCAGCATGCTGCGGGCGACGTTCAGGGTGGACTGCTTCTCGGCCTCGCTCTCGGCCTGGCCTTCGACGAGGAAGAGGCCGTTGAAGACGCGAACCTTGATGTTGGGCTTGTTGATCTCGGCCTGCATGCGCTCGGCCATGATCTGCATCCCGACCGGGCTCACGCCCACGAGGTTGAGCACGATGTTCTTGTACGACTCGTCGCTCAGCACGGCATAGAGACGGTTGAGATCGCTGATCACGACGACTTCGCCGTCGACGACGATCTTGTCGGCCATGATCTTGATGTTGATGCCTTCGATGTCTTGCAGCAGCTCGCGCAGCTCGGCCGCGCGGCGCTTGAGGTTGTTGGCGCTGACGATGGTTTTCAAGATCAGGCGGATCTCGCCCTTCTCGTCGCGCACGGTGATCGTCGTCTCGCCCTGCTTCACCGGGGTGAAGATGAGCTGGCGCTTGTCTTTCGAGAACTGAACTTCCAACAGCGACTTGTTGGCCACTCGGATGCACTCAGCCGTGTTCGAGCAGGGCTCGAACGAGAGATCGAGGGTCTGCTGGATGCCGGCGATGACTCATTTTGGTTTTCATCCTGTTCTCACTTTTACTTCTGGGCCGGAGCGCGAATAATCTTGCTCTGGTCCGGTCCCAACACATCCAACAGCGTCATTGCCGGGATGTTCACGCGTTCGGTATCGTCGTTGTTTCGCAGCATCACGCTCACGCGCGAGCCGCCGTCACGAAGCAGCGAAAGGCTCAGCGCCGTCGCCGGGTCGGTCTCGACCGTGATCGTGCCGTAGTTGTGCTCGATGTTCAGGTTGCGCGTGACCTGCTTGCCCGTGGTGTCGTCCATCTCGACCTTGCGGGGAGCGGTCGTGGCGACGTATTCGCCGACGGCGAGGATCGGGAGGTCCTGCGCGACGATCTTCGTCATCTGCGAGCCCTTCGCTCCGCCGGGAGGATCGATCGTAGCCATCAGATCGATGCGGTCACCCGGTTTGAGCAGGCGGTTGACCGCGTTGTTGTCGTCGACGGGAAGAGCGACGGCGCGCTTGCCGGGGCTCACCTGGCGCGAGAGGCCGGTGCGAATGCCGGCCTGCGCGAGCTTGTTCAGCGTGATCTGCTCGCCCTTCGTGATCGGCACCATCGCGATGAAGCCGACGACTTCCTCTTTCTTGGTCGCCGTTCCCGGCTCGATGAAGCTCTTGGGCCGCTTGTCGACGTAGACCATGTTCTCCGTGATCTCGGCCATCTCTTTGATATCTTTTTTGGCGACGACGATGCTCACTTCATTTCCGTAGCGCGCCTTCATGTCCGCTTCCTGCGAATTGATGTAGGAGTAGATCATGAAGACCGCCATGCCCGCCAACGCCAGACTGATGGTGAAAGCTTTGTTATTCATCACTTAACTTTTCGGAAGGAGGCGGGCGTATTCTTAGGGGGAGAAAAATTTTCCGGGCCTGCGAGACCGGTGGGAAACTGCCGGGTCAGTTGTCGCTGCAATACGGGTAGTTGCCGGTGAAGAACCTCGTCTCGTCGAGATTCGCCTGCGAAAACGGCAGGTTTTTGCCGCCCACCGGCGGGACACAGATGAACGAGGTCGCGCGAATGCGAACTTTCTGCCGTCTCTCGATGCCTTCGCTGCCGGGCGTGTCGTCGTCGCCCTTCGCGCGGCCGACCGCGATGACGGGCGCCTTGGGCGGCTTCGAGTCCTCGTCCGAGTCGGGATCGCCCTTCTGATCCTCGACGCCGACCCACCAGCGCTTCATGTAGTCGTTGCGGCTCGGACGATGGATGAACTGCTGCTCGGGGTACCAGCGATGGTTGAAGAGCAGGAAGTAGAGGGTCGCGCGGGAATACTTCTGGTTCACGATGGCCATGTTGATGGCCATGTTCACCTCGCGCATGAAGGTGAGCATCGTGAGGATGATCGGGAGCATGAACGCGAACTCGATCATGCTCTGCCCGAGCTGCTTTTTCCGGCGCCTTTTCTCAGCATCCATTGTCGAAAAGCGCCTGCCTCGCCCCGCCCAGCTTCGCACGTTTCTGTAGCACCGCTTCGCACTCCTCTTCGGTCGGATCGCGCCCGAGCCACGACTGGCTCTCGAGCAGCACCTTGTTGTCGCCTTTTCCCACGCCGGGGATGAGCGGGGCCATGTAGAGGCGAACCTTGAACGAGTAGGTCACCCCCTGCTCCCACATCGACGTGCGCGCGTCCTCGGACGGCGCAGGCTTCGCACGCGAGGTCGAGCCGATGAACGCGCCATCGACCTCGGAGCTGCCGCCCTCGGGCTGGGCGATCGACTTGAAGCGCCCGCCGCTGCTTCCGCCGACCGTGGCCGCCAGGTAATCGGACGCGGCCTTCTCCTGGTCGCCCTTGTTCTTCGCTCCCGAAAGAAACGCCCGCGCCGAGATGAACGTCGCGTACTGGATGAAGTTGGCCACGCCGAAGCTGAGAGAGACCTGCACGAACATGAAGAAGATCGTGAAGAAGGCGAAGAACGTGAGGATCAGCTCGATCGTGCCCTGGCCCCGGCGGCGCCGCGAGGCTTCACGTGGCAGCAGCATCATCCTCGCCCCCTTCCGAACATGCGCGCGGTTTCCTTGATGCGCGGGTGCTTCTCGGG
>JACQAX010000191.1 GCA_016194795.1 Deltaproteobacteria bacterium
CAGCACGAAGGCGTAAAACACGACCACACCGGCCCAAAGCATGGTGATCAGGCCGGCGAGCGGGCGGGTCATGGGGTTGTGGAGCACCTCGGTCGCATTGGAAACCATCGCGACGAACGAGACGCAGACGAGCGCGCTCAAGCCCAGCACGCGGTCGAGCAGCAGCGTCGTGAACGCCTTGATTTTGCCGCGCCCGTCGGGCTGCTGGCGAACGACGTAGAACCCTTTCACCAGATCCCCGCTGACGGCGCCGGGGATCGCCGTATTGAAGAAAACGCCGATCATCGTCAGCTGAAACGTCTCCCACTTCGCCATCTTGAGCTTCTGGCCTTGCAGCAGGAGCCACCAGCGCACGACGCCGGCGAGGTTCGTGGAGAACAGGAGCGTGAGGGACGTGGCGACCACCGAAGGGCTCGTGAGCACGGCGCGCACGCGGGTCAGGTCGAGCATCCCCTTCTTGTAAAGATAGAGAAGGATCCCGAGCGTGACGGCGGCTTTCATCAGATTCAGGACGAGCTTCTTCGTCAAAGCCACTTGGCCGGTCTCACTGCGATGACCCCCGCTGTCGGAGGAAATTGTTGAAGATTGTGCGCGCGACATTTTCGGAATAGACCGACTTTGCCTTTCCCTCATTGAAAATGCAATCGTTTGGGACGGGTGGCGTGGCACTTCGACGCTTTTTGATCGACTCCTCCCCCTCCTGCGCATCGCGCTCCGGGTGGAACTGGACGCCGAAGACCGGCTTGCCCTCGACGTAATAAGCCTGGATCGCGCAACGCTCGGTGGTGGCGGTGGGCACGAAACCGGCCGGCGCCTTGCACACCTCCTCGAAATGCGACTGGAAGGTGTGAAACTTCTTGGGCAGCCCCTCGAGCACCGGGTTGGGCGCCGTCTGCCTGATCTCGACCCAGCCGATCTCGGGCGTGGGAGAGATCCGCACCGTCCCATCGCCGCCGTGGGCGCGCGCGATGATCTGGTGCCCGTAGCAGATGCCGAGCATCGGGGTGCCACCGTCGACGACGCGGCGGACGAAAGCCATGAGGTCCTTCACCCAGGGGTCGGAGTCGAGGATGCAGGTTCGGCTGCCCGAAAGCACGACGTGGGTGAACCGCGAGAGATCCTTCGGCAGGTCGCTTTGCGGCGCGCGACGCACGACCACCTGTCCCTCGAGGTAGCGCCGAAAATCCGCGCACAACCCCCAAGGCTGGTCGATGTTGTTGTCGATCATCAGAATCTTCATTTTTCCTCGGCGCGGCTCATCTCGAGCAGATAGGCGTACTTGAGGAACATGCTGTGGGCCGCGTTCACCGATATTATAAATCCTGCGAGGCCATCCAAAAAGCCGGCTTTGAGAAAATAGGTCTCGAGAAATTTGCCGAGTGGCTTGAGCAGCAGCTTGACGAGGCTGGACGGAGCACCCTTGGTTTTGAGGTCGAGGGCGCCTTGACGGGCGTACCGCATGTTCGTCCGGACCTGGTCGGCGATGTCGCTGAACGTGTAATGGAGCATGGGATTCGCGAGCTGACGCAGCTCACCCGTCACCAGGAGCTCCTCGTGCACGTTCGGCTCGGTCCAGCTGCCGCTCTGACGGCGCACCAGGCGGGTCACGTAGTTCGGGTACCAGCCGCCATGGCGGATCCAGCGCCCGAGGTAATACGTTTTGCGCGCGACCGCGTAGCCGGCGGCCGACTGCGCCGACCGCACCTCGGCCAGGATCTCGGCGCGCAGCTCGGGCGTAATCACCTCGTCGGCGTCGACGTTCAGCACCCAATCGCCGGTGGCCCGCGAGTGGGCGAAGTTCTTCTGGCCGCCATAGCCGCGCCAGGGCTCGACGATCACCTTCGCGCCGTGCTGCCTGGCGACCTCGACCGTGCGATCGGCGCTGCCGCTGTCGATGACGAGCACCTCGTCGCAGAACTTCAAAGACTCGAGACAACGCGGCAAATCACGCTCCTCGTTCAGCGCGATCACGGTGGCGGAGATCGTTTGACTTTTGTCCGGGGCGGCCATATTTCTGAATCTACTTAAAAACGAGGGAAATTACATGAAGATTTGTGTGATGGGCACGGGATACGTCGGCTTGGTCGCCGGGACCTGCTTCGCCGAAAACGGCAGCGACGTGATCTGCGTCGACGTGAACAAGGACAAGATCGACGGCCTCAACCGCGGTCAGATCCCGATTTACGAGCCGGGCCTCACCGACCTCGTCACGCGCAACACCCGCGAAGGCCGTCTTGCGTTCACGACCGACGGCCCGGCGGCGATCCGCAAGTCGGACATCATCTTTCTCGCGATCGGCACGCCGTCGTCGGTCGACGGCTCGGCCGACCTGAGCATGTTCCTCAAGGCCGCCGAGGTCATCGCCGACAACCTCAACGGCTACAAGATCATCGTAAACAAGTCCACCGTGCCCGTCGGCACGGCGGCCAAGGTCGAGAAGCTCGTCAAGGGCCGCACGAAGCAGGACTTCGACGTCGTCTCCAACCCCGAGTTCCTCAAGGAAGGCACGGCGATCGACGACTTCCTCAAGCCCGATCGAGTCGTCATCGGAACGGCCAAGGAAAGCGTCTACAAAACGATGGCCCAGCTTTACGCGCCGTTCGTGCGCCAGGGCAACCCGATCATCTGGATGAGCAACGTCTCGGCCGAGATCACGAAGTACGCGGCCAACTCGTTTCTCGCGACCAAGATCTCGTTCATCAACGAGATCGCCAACCTCTGCGAGCTCGCCGGCGCCGACATCGAGAGCGTGCGCAAGGGCATCACCACCGACGTGCGCATCGGAAAGCATTTTCTGTATCGCGGCGCGGGCTACGGCGGCTCGTGCTTCCCGAAAGACGTCAAGGCGCTGCTCAAGACGGGCCAGGAGCACGGCCTGAAGCTCGAGATCATCGAGGCGGCCGAAGACGTCAACGAGCGCCAGAAGTCGGTGCTCTTCCACAAGATCGACCGCCACTTCGACCGCGACCTCAAGGGCCGGACGATCGCCGTCTGGGGCCTGTCGTTCAAACCCAACACCGACGATATGCGCGAAGCGCCGAGCGTCGTCATCATCGAGAAGCTCTGCAAGGCGGGCGCTCGCATCCACGCTTACGACCCGGTGGCGGTGAAGGAAGCCAGGCACCACATCCCGAAAGACCTGCCGGTCACCTACTTCGAGAACATGTACGAGGCCATCAAGGGCGCCGACGCGCTCGCGGTCGTCACCGAGTGGAACGAGTTCCGCAATCCGGACTTCGCCCGCGTGAAGTCGTTGCTCAAGCATCCGGTCGTCTTCGACGGACGCAACGTCTATTCGCCGGAGCGGATGCAGGAGCTGGGTTTCACGTACCAGGCCATCGGCCGCCAGGTCGGCGGTCCCGATCGCCGGAGCCGCTAAGCCCATGCTCGTCGCGGCCGTTCAGCTGACGTCGAAGGCCAACAAGAAAAAGAACCTCGCCGTGGCCAAGGCGCTCATGACGAGAGCCGTGCGCCAGGGCGCCGAGCTCGTCGCGCTGCCCGAGTACTTCTCGTTCATCGGCACCAAGGCCGAGCTCTTCAAGGAAGCCGAGAAGAAAGGCGACGGGCCGGCCCACGAGATGGTCAGCTCTTTC
Source organism: Deltaproteobacteria bacterium (assembly GCA_016194795.1). Classification (GTDB taxonomy): domain Bacteria; phylum Bdellovibrionota; class UBA1018; order UBA1018; family UBA923; genus JACQAX01. The sequence goes on from JACQAX010000191.1 coordinate 3,594, forward strand.
GCGCGCGAGCACGAGGTTTACGTGCTGGCGGGAAGCATCCCGACCTACAGCGAGAAGAAAACCGACAAGCTGCTCAACCGCTCGCTCCTCTACGGCCCCGACGGAAAGCTCGTCGCCCATTACGACAAGATCCACCTTTTCGACACCGAGCTGCTCGATTCACGCTCTTACAAGGAATCGGAGACTTTCAAGCCGGGCGAGAAGCTGGGGATCGTCGACACGCCCTTCGGCAAGGTGGGGCTCACACTCTGCTACGACCTGCGCTTCCCCGAGCTCTTCCGCGCGTTGACGATGAAGGGCTGCCGCGTGATCTTCGTGCCGGCCGCGTTCACGATGTACACTGGGAAAGACCATTGGCTGCCTTTACTCAAAGCGCGCGCCATCGAAAACCAGGTCTACATCATCGCGCCGGCGCAGATCGGCACGCACGCCGAGAAAAAGTCGTCGTACGGCAAAAGCTGCGTCATCGACCCGTGGGGCAACATCATCGCGCTCGCGCCCGACTGCGAGACCGTCATCGTCGCCGACCTCGACTTCAAGTTCCTGGCGAAGGTGCGTAAAGAATTGCCCGTGCTCAAGCACTATCGAAAAGACCTGTTTTCGCTTTAAAGGAGCGACGCTTCATCTCGCGCCGAAGCCGACCGCGATCGCCCGCGGGTAGCCGTCGGACGGCTTGTTCACGAGGCGCCCTTCGAACATCAGCGTGGTCGAGCCGCCGCCGTCGAGGTTGAGCGCCCACGCGGCGTGGAGCTGCTTGTGGAGAAAAGCCCACGCCTCCTTCAACGAGATGCCGAGACTGTCGGCACGGCGTCCGTCGAAAACGGCCACGAACGGCGCTCCCTTGGAGTCGACGCCGACGAACGCGCGGGGCTGGCGCGCCTTGGCCCAGTCTTTCGTGATCGCTGGCACCGTTCCCTGCGGCATGAGCACGTGGCTTCCGGAAACGGCCTCGGTGGCCGCGCTCCAGGCGCCGCCAAGCCGTTCGCCGACGAGCGCGACGCGAAGCTCGATCTTTGCCGCCGACTTTCGGAACGCCGGTGGCTTCGGCAGCTGGAGCGCCCAGGCGCCGTCGCCGGCCACCGCGAGGGTCGAGCTTCCGAGCGCCGGTCCCGCGCCGTCGCCGCTCGCGCGAAGCGCGCCCGCAGGTGCCGAGGCGCCGTCGAGCCAGAGCGCCGCGCAACCGCCACCGGCCGGCGCGTCGATGCGGCAAAGCTTTTCGTCGGCGAGCTTCGTGCCGTCGGCTGCGTGCACCGCAACGCTCGCCTCCACACGCACGTTGTCCCATTCGAGTTTGCCGCCAACGACACCCGCGCTCGGATAAAAGCGGTTGGGAAGCGAGAGCAGCCGTCCGCCACGCACGACGAGGCCGATCGGGTCCTGGGCACCCGGCTTGTCCTCGCGATAGAAGTTGGCGTTCACCGCCAGCTTCGCGCCACCGGCCGCGGCCATCTCGGGCACGCTGATACCCGGCGTGGGGTAGCCGCTCGGGCCGAGCGCGATCCACGACGCGCGCGGGCTGAGGCCGTTCTCGGTGACGACGAAAGCCTGCACCGGGGCGCCACCGAGCCTGCGCGAGAACTTCGCGAGCTGGAGCGTCGCATGGGCGGGCGGCGAAAACAGCGCGATGGCGACTGCGGCCAACGTGAGCGGCATCAGACGTGCTTGACGATGCCGTTCTTGCAGATGGCGTTCGCCGTGCCCGAGATCGCGCGCAGCTTCGTCTTGTTGCTTTCGCTCTCGGAAAGGCGTTCGTGCCAGACGTGGTACTGGATCGCCAGGCCCTTGAGCGACTTGATCTTCAAGCCGAGGTACTGGAGCCTGAGCTAGAGGTCGGTGTCCTCGCGCGCATAGCCCTCGTAGTCCTCGTCGAAGCCGTTGATCTTGAAAATCGATTCGCGATCGACCGAGAAGTTGCAGCCTTTCATGTCGTCGACCTGCTCCATGTTGAGGAGGCGGCGGATCGTCGCGTTGTAGATCGGCAGGCTCCGGTGCCAGTAGCTGCTGTCCTTCTTCGCGCAGCTCATGGCCAGGCCCAGGTTCG
>JACQAX010000192.1 GCA_016194795.1 Deltaproteobacteria bacterium
AGGTACAGGCTATAGTTGCGCATCATGAAAATGGTCCCCCCTCATGAATTGCGATGATTGGCGGAGATAGTTGCCGCAAAACAGGGACCTGTCATGGGATTTTCACTTGAGGGATTGGCTATGGTATTTTCTTGACTCATTGCGTCAGTTAACTTAAGAGTCGGTGGTCTTCGAGGAACACGGTCGTCCCGCGAGAAGAGGAGCCCTGGAGAGAGATATGAAAACGCTACTGGTTGCGACGCTGGTCGCATCTTTTATCGCCAGCCATGCCCAAGCCCAGACCCAGGGGCCGGCGGCCGCCCCCGCGGCCCGCCCCGACTATCAGCTCAACGGCAACCTGACCGTCGACCTCACCGCGCCGGGCGCGGTGCCCGGCCTCGAGGGCGCCAAGGGCCTCACGATCGAGCGCGTGATCGACGCCGATCCTGAAGCGCTGGAAGCCGCGACCGTCGCCCAACAGCTCGCCCGGAGCCAGCCCTTCCTGCAACACGGCATCCAGCGCAAGCTCTGGGTCGTCACCGCCGAGCTGCTCGGCGCGCAGATCGTCACGCTCGCGATCCTCTCGACCCTGCCGCCCGAGAGCACCGGCTGGGGCAAGGGCTCGCTCAAGAACATCTATGACCACGCCGTCCAGGGCCCGCATTTCGACACCGATCCGCCTTATTGGAATTTCACCGCTCACCCGTTCGTGGGCTCGGAATATTACCTGCTGGCGCGAAACAGAAACGCCAGCTGGTGGCAGTCGCTGCTCTACTCGGCGGCGATGAGCGCGTTCTGGGAATACGTCACGGAAGGCTATTTCGAGCGCCCGAGCATCCAGGATCTCATCATCACGCCCGTGGCGGGCGCCGTGCTGGGCGAGCTGCGCTACCAGGCCAAAGAGGCGCTCGTCGACCCCAAGACCGGCAAGGCCGACAAGCTCTGGAAGAAAATCCTGATCGTGGTGCTCGACCCGATCAACGCGCTTTCGAGCATATGAGGAGCGACGGATGTTGAAGAAGACCATGAAGCTCGTGGCGCTTTTGTCGATGCTGGCCGTGCCGAGCGCGTCGGCCGACTCGCTCGAGCTCTTCGGCCGGCTTGACCCGCGCAACGACGTCCAGATGGCCGGGATGATGGGAGTCGAGGTCAACGGCCAGTTTCCCGAGAACACGTTTCTCGTCGGCGTCGAGATCCGCGGCTTCTCGTCGAGCGACCGCCGGACGCGCTACTTCTGGGTGAGCGGCTCGGCCACCTTCAACGAGGGCGTCGTCTACGAGAACCCCGACCACAAGCCCGACGTGCTGTTCTTCGACGTGAACGTCGTGCCGGTCGTGGGCTGGATCCGGGAAAACTATTTCCACGACGGCCACACCGCCTCCGCCACGAAGATCGCGCCCCTCGAGTTCAGCCGCGACCTGCGTCTCGGAAAGCTGGCCGACATCGCCGTGCGCGCCTACGGCGTGGCCTTCGACGGCAGCCGCGACGTCAAGGCGATCTCGCCGGCGCTCCAGGGCTTCGTCCAGGTGGCCGTCGACGCCGTCGGTTTCCACTACCTGAGCCAGGCGACCTACGCGCAGAACCCGCTCTACCCGAGCCCGGCTGAGTACCGCTACGGCGTCGACTTCGGGACGGTTCGCGCCAAAACCGGCGTCCAATGGGACGCCAACAAGACCTTCGGGATACGCCTGACCTTGGGCGGCACGGCCACGTTCTCGGCGCTTTCGTCGCCCGTGCGCGAGAAATGGGGCGGCGTCGCCCAGTATGAAGCCTACTCGCGGCTCGAGTTTCTCTTCACCCACATCTTCACGCGCTGGTCGATCTTCACCCAGGCCGGCCTGCGCGGGTCGGTCGAGGACGAGGAAGAGTTCACCCGCAACTACGGCTACGTCCAGATCGGCTTGATGGGCTCGTACTACTAAGTACAATGAAGGGATGAAAACCCTTCTCGTCGCCCTGCTCGCGGCCGTCGCCTTGACTTGCGTCCCCTGCGGGAGCGCCGCCGAGACCGATCCCACGCTCAAGACCTTCGACGACGCGCTCGTCTTCTTCAAATGGCTCGAGTCGCACGCCGAGGGCTTCGGCCACTGCAAGGTGGACAAGGCCGGTAAGGGGTTCGTGCTCTGCGACGGCACCGAGGTCGACGCCGCCGAGCTGCGCGAGCTGCTCGCGCTCGCGCCCGACAAGCTCGTCGCCCGTCTCAAGGACAAGGGGTTGACCGTCGACGTGCTCTGCGAAACGAAGCCGCCCCGGCCGGCGCCCTTCCACGCCTTCTGCTCGTCGAAGCTCGACCACAAGATGTTCGCGCAGACGACCGCGTTGCATGGCGAGTACCTGCCCGGCGAAAAGCGCATCCTGCTTCGCGAGGGTTCGTCGGTCGGCACCGCCGTGCACGAGTACCTGCATTCGCTCGAGGAGGCGAACGCCAACCCGATCTACGGCAAGGTCTATAAGAAGGAGCGCCTGGCCGTGCAGGCGGCGCTCACGAAGGTCATGGACGCCAAGATCGCCGAGGTGCACGCCATCGAGAAATCCAAGGACCGGACGAAGCTCTCGGTCCTCCTCAAGGAGTTCTCCGCGGCCAGCGACCTGATGCGAGGGATGGCCCGCTGGCAGGACTTCATCGACGAGCGGAGCCTCTTTCTGCTTTATCTCCGGCACGGCAAGGAGCTCGGCGTTTCGAAGGAAGACGAGGAGCTCGCGCGCAAGAACATCGGCTTCGTCTGCAAGAACCCCGGCCTGCGCAAGTACGTCACCGACGACCAGTGCGCGCTCTGAGCGCCCGGCTCATTCGGCGCTGACGCCGCCACCACCACCACCACCGGCGCTCCCGCGCGGCGGCTTGGCGGGCTCGGACGGCACGTTCTTCTTGAAGTCGGGCGAGCCCGCGGCCGCCTTCGACGGGCTCTTGAAATCGACGGCCGAAGCCGATGGCGCCGGGAGCTTGTCCGGCGTCTTGGCCGGCGCCTTGAACGAGACCGACTCCGAGTCGCCGGCGCCGGAGTAGCTCACGCCGGCTGGGCCGTGGGTGTCCGGCTCGCCCCCGAAGTTGGGGAATCAGCTCGGTCTTGCCCCATTTGAGGTAGAAATTGGGGTCTTTGAGCTTGTCCGGGTCGCTGGTGAACTCTCCGGCCCGGGCCAGGGAGAAGGCGAGAGAAAATGAGACGAGGAGCGCTGCGCCCGTCATGGGTAGCTCAGGATTCTCGCGTTGTACTGGTTGCAGTTGATCTTGCGCGCCTCGTGCAGCTCGGAGGCGAGCGCCGGGCGAAAGCCGCCGTCGGGCGTGAGGACGACGGTGCGCGGCTTTTCCTTGGTGTTGTTCGGGTTGCCGGTGAAGAAAAGGGTGATCTTCACGTCGGGCCAGCGGCCGTTGGGGTACTCCTTGGACGGTTTCATCTGCTCGCTCAGCACCTTGAGCGCAGTCTCGTAGTTGCCGAAGTCGTCGTCCGAAAAGCCCCAGAGGTGGAGCTTGCGCGCGCCCTTCGCGTCGGGCGTGAGCACGTCCTGCATGTGGTCGTTGCTCCCCATCGCCTGCACCCGGTCGAGCAGCTTGAGCATCACCTGAGCCTTCACCGCCGACGGGCTGGCGGCGCTGCCCTTGTACTTGGGGTGGGAGACGGCATAGACGTTCTCGGCCGGCGGGATGTGCCGGAAGAAGCGGAGCGCGCGAAAGACCTCGAGCGCCTCGATCACGTGCTCCTCGGGGTGGCCGCGCGCAGTGATGAAGGTCGTCCAGAGCGCGGTTTCCGGAATCGAGAGCGACTCGACGAGCGCGTCCCAGCTCGGGCCCCGGTTCTTGGGCTTTTTGAGCTTGATGCCGGACGCGTCCAGCGCGGCCCCGACGTCGCTCAGCGCCGAGGCGAGCCTCGCCTGCAGCTCTTTCTGGCTCGCGAGGGCGGCCTCCTCGCCGCGGCGGATGCGGCCCATGTCGCCCAGCGCCTGGTCCATCCGCGCGACCACCTCGGCGTGCGACTTGCCGAGCTTCGAGCGCACCTCGACGAAGACGTCGTCAAGGCCCCTCAGGGCGTCGAGCAGGAAGTAGTTCTGGCCTCGCGCGCCCTCGCGGAAGTAGCGGAACGAGCCGGTGCGGTCGTCGCCGCGCACTTCATAGTTGGCCCATTCGCCTTCCTTGCCGAGCTTTTCGCGGATGAGCGCGAACTCTCCGGTCGAGACCTCGCGCTCCTTGCCCGTGGACTTGTCGAAG
>JACQAX010000060.1 GCA_016194795.1 Deltaproteobacteria bacterium
GTCGTCGCCGACGAGGCTGATCCACGAGTCGAGATCGTCGCTCACCACGCCCTGGCCCCAGGTGAACGACTTCTTGCCCGGGGGCACGAAGGTGTTCGGCGTGAGCAGCGACATGTTGATCGAGCTGCGGAGCACGCCGTTCTTCGAGCGGTGGACGAGGTGGTGGTTCACGCGCGTGGGCATCTTGCCGCCCCCGAGGGCGCGCACGACGAGCGAGAACGTGTTGATGCTCTCGAGCGGAATGCCCGCTTTGGCCGCGAGCTCGTTGGCGTTGGGCTCGAGGAGCTGGTTTCCCGGGCTCTTCAGGCGGCCGAGGGGCACGCTCTTCAGCACGCGGCCGTCCTTCCCGCGAAACTGCATTTCGAGGTCGTACTCGCCCGCCGACATCGTCGGATAGATGAGGAAGAGGTTCTCGAGCCCCTTGAAGAACGGATAGCTGCGCTCGGAGGGCGCGTCGGTATCCCAATACTCGCCCGCGTCCTTCGAGCGCTCGTAGTATGAGTGGTTCGAGCTCACGGCGCCGTCTTTGGTCGAGTGAAGCCCGACGAGCAGGCGGCCGTAGAACATGTCCTGGTGCGGCTGATAGAACTTCAGGACGCCGCGCACGCGCTTCGGCAGCTGCGGAAACGTCTCGCGCACGCTGAAGCGCTGGCCGTTCATGCGGCTCAAGGTCAGCTCGCGCTCGGCCGAGTAGCGCTCGTCGGCGGTGAGCACCTCGACGCGGAGCTTGCCGCCGGGCGCGCGGTTGCCCGACGAGAGCACGACGAACGTGTCGATGTGCTCGTCGAGCTCCATGTCCATGGCGACCTCGCCCGGGTCGTAGCTGTTGATGGCGTCGTCCTCGAAGACGTCGTTGAGGATACGGTTGTAGGCGTGCACCTGGCTGAGGAAGCCCTTGCCGTGGTGGTTCACCATGACGGCCGTGTAGGGGATGAACAGGTTGTCGGCCGAGAAGAACTCGACGTTGTAGGTGTTGGCGGGCCGGTCGAACATGCCGGTCAGGCGAAAGGGATAGACGCGCGGCTCGGTGAGCTGAAAGAGCTTCGACTGGATGCGCTTGCCGGCGGAATCGATCGCGGTGATGCGGCAGGCGACCTTCGGGTAGCCGCGCTTGACGAGAAAGTGGTTGAGCATGCTGATCTCGGCGATCGTGCCTTCGACCTCGGGCACCATCAGCGACGAGCGATGCACCGAGTTCACGGTCGGGGCGGCGTGGTACTGGCGGCGCTCGGCTTCGACGTCTTTGAATTTCTTCATAGATCCAGCTATACCCCGCGGGCGCGAGGCCGGTCAACGAGGTCAAGCCGCGTTAATTCAAAAAATCGCCCTATTTTCCGGCCTTTTGGGACATATTTTCCCGGTTTCGCGCCAGCTCATCGACGACGAACTTGCCGACGAGCTCTGTGCCCGCCGGGTTGTAATGCGCGAACTGCCGATAGGGGAAGTAGCGCAGGGGATCGGCGCTCTTGAGAAAAAGCGGCAGTGGGTCGAGGATCGGGAGACCCGCCTCCGCGGCGGCGGCGAGCACGCGGGCGCGATCGGCGTTGGCGAAGCCGTAAGTGTTCACGAACTTCGCGTCGTCGCGATGGCTCAGGTACTCCCAGCCCGGAAGGTAGACGAAGTAGAGCTTCCCGCCCCACGAGTCGACGTCGGCTTTGGCCGTGCGCAAGACCTTGGTGAAGAGCTCGAAGTCGTTCGGCTCGCGCGTGACCGGAGCCGGCCGAATCAGGCCAAGCGTGCGCCGCAGCTGGCGCAGCCGAAAGCCCTCGAGGATGAGCTGGCGCGCGCTGAACGCACGCTCGCCTTTGTCGCCCGCCGCGACGTGCTCGGCGGTCTTGGCCTCGAGATAGCGGGTGAGCACCGAATCGATCTCACCCTGCCGCGACAGGAGCTTTTGCGAAAAGCCGCGCTTGAGATAGCTCAGGAGCACGGGGACTTGTTTTTCTTTGTTCAGGTCGTCCAGGTCGTTCTCGACAAAAAACCAGAGCACGGTCTTCGGGCGCAGCGGCTCGGCGTATTCGCGAAGCGCGGCGAGATCGAGGAGCGGGCCGTTGGCAAGCCAGCCGAAGCTTGCCGTGCGCGGGTAGCGCGCGCGAATTCGCCCCACGAGGCTTTCTTCCCGCGGCAGGCACGCGCCGTGGGTGAACGAGTCGCCGATCGCCGCGACGTCGACGGCACCCGGCTCATACAGGCCCGGCGGGTTGTTGAAGCCGTGGTCGGTGTCGTCGCGCGACGAGAGGTAATTGAACGGAACCACGGCGTCGATGCCCTTGTTTCGTAGATCGGTGACGACCTCGAGGCGCGTGCGCGGGTCGAACGGCGCGCCGGCCTTCGCCGCGCTCACGACGAACGAGTCGAGCGTACCCACCTTCTTCAGCGCGGCCCGGCTCGTGACGATGCGAAAAACCACGAGCGAGGCCTCAGCCACGCAAAGCGTGAAGACGACCGCCAGCGCGCCGGCCGTGAGGGCGAGCTTGTGCTCTCTTTTCATGCGAAGCCGGGAAAGAGCGTTCGCGCGACCAGCTCGGCCTGCTTGAGGTCTTCGGGCTCGTCGATGTCGACGTGCTCGCTCGGGTCGAGCTCGACGCAGCCGTAACGCTCGCTGTACATCGACGGCTTCTTCAAGAACGCCTCGACGCGGTTGATGAAGAACGCGCCCATCGGATAATAGTAGCGTTTCAGGTTCTGCGAGACGTTGTACTCGCCGTCAAACGAGTTGCCGAGTAGCGTCTTGCCGCTGCCGTCGGGGCCGAGGTCGATCATCCACGCCGGAAACTCGCGCGCCTTGCGCACGGTGACCACCGCGTCCCACTCGGGGTGGGCGAGCAGCAGCTCGAGGCCCTTTTTGAGATCGGCGGGCTTGGTGAACGGCGTGGCCGGCGTCAGCGTGATCGCAAGGTCGGGATGGTAGCCCTCGTTGTCGGCCAGCCACTTCAGGGCGTGGCCCGTGACCATCTCGGTCGGCACGTCTTCGGAGATGTCGGCCGGGCGCACGAACGGGGTTTCGGCGCCGCTCGCGCGCGCGGCCTCGAGAATGCCCGCGTGGTCGCTGCTCACGATGACGCGGTCGACGAGGCCCGAGGATTTCGCCAGCTGGATCGGGTACCAGATCAGCGGCTTGCCGTTGATGGGCTTGAGGTTCTTGAGCGGGATGCGTTTCGATCCGCCGCGGGCCTGGATGATTGCCACGATCTTCTGCTTGGCCATGGTGGGCTCCTCAGGAAAATAGGTTTCGCCGGCCCAGGATCGACTTGAGCGAGCTGCACACGCTTTCGATCTCGGCGTCGGTGAGCGACACGGCCGACGGCAGGCTCAGGCCCTGGCTCGACACCCGGTCGGTCACGGGGCAGCCGCCCTTCGGCGCGTACTTCTGGTAAGGCGGCATCTGGTGCAGCGGAAAAAACACGGGCCGCGTCTCGATGCCATTGAGCAAAAGCTTCGCGATGAGGTCGTCGCGCGCCACGCCGCACTCGTCGGTGGCGAGCATCGTGAAGAGCCAGTAGCTGTTGACGACGTCGGGCGAGCGGGGCGGCGGCACAAGCCCCTTGAGCTCGGAAAGCTCGCGCGTGTAGATCTCGCCGAGGCGCCGTTTGGCGGCGACGAGAAAGTCGATGCGCTCCATCTGGGCGACGCCCACGGCGGCCTGAAGATTCGTCAGGCGGTAGTTGTACCCGACGTGGTCGTGCCAGTAGCGCCGCTGCTTGCTCATGCCGTGGTCGCGCAGGATCGCCGCGCGCTCGTAGGCCTTGGCGTCGGTGAAGGTGATCATGCCGCCTTCGCCGGTGGTGATCGTCTTGTTGCCATAGAAGCTGAAGGTATTGGCCTCGCCGAACGAGCCGACCGGGCGGTCTTTGTAGCGGCTCCCGAGCGCCTCGGCGCAGTCCTCGACGAGAAAGAGGCCGTGCCGGTCGGCGAGCGCGCGCAGCTCGTCCATGTGGCAGGGATAGCCGTAGAGGTGCACGGGCATGATCGCCTTCGTGCGCGGCGTGATCGCCTTTTTCACGGCTTCGGGGTCCATCGTCCAGTTGCCGGGCAGGACGTCGACGAGCACCGGAGTCGCGCCCGTGTAGAGCACCGAGTTGATCGACGCCGCGAAGGTGAAGTCGGGGACGATGACCTCGTCGCCCGCCTTGATGCCGAGGGCGTCGAGCGCGAGGTGCAACGCGACGGTGCCGTTGGCGACGGCCAGCGCGTGGGGCACGCCGCAGTACTCCTGGAACATCTGCTCGAAGCGCTGCACGTATTTTCCGGCCGACGAGATCCAGTTCGTCTGGATGCAGTCGGTGACGTAGGCGAGCTCGTTGCCGGTCAGCAGGGGCTGGGCCACCTGGATGCGGCGGAAGCGGTGCGCGCAGGCATAGTCGACGGGACGGTTCTGGCCGTCGACGAGCGGGATGTAGTGCAGCTTCGGGGTGAGCCGGCGCTGGATCTCCTCGGTCGGCGTATCGGCCGGCAGGCTCGTGAACTTGCGCTTCATCACGTCGACGAGCGGCGACTCGAGCGTCGCGCCCTTGAGCAGCGCGCGCCGGACGTCGCCGTCGGTGAGCACGCCGACGAGCGCGCGCGTGGACGGGTCGACGACGAAGCAGATCCCCTGCGCGTTGACGTCGATCGTCTCGATCGCCGCGCGCAGCTTTCCACCCGACTCGACCAGCATCTGCTCGATGGGCGGCAGCAGCTCGCTCACGCGGCCCCCGCTTTCGAGAGCAGCTCGCGCTGCGCCTCGATCTGCTCGAGGGTCTGGTCGTGCACCTCGAGGATGTGCCAGGCGTGCGGATAATTTTTCATGTACGGCAGAAACCAGTAGTCGCCCGTCAGCGCCTCGTTCGAGTCGGTTTTGCCGTCGTTGTCGCTGTGGTGCACGGCCTCGATGAGGTGGCCCACGCGTTTCATGTACTCGTCGCGCGAGAAGCCGAGCGCCTCGGCCGAGACTTTCAGGTGGCCCGTGTCGAGCAGCATCCCCAGGCCGTCCGAGCTCACCTCGCGGGCGAGCCGCTCGACCTCATCGAAGTGGGCGCAGAGCAACGGCGCGGTTCCGTCCTTGGCCACGTTGAACGGCGCGACGACGTTGTTCTCGACGAGCATCTTCACGCCGAGCCGCGAGGCCTCGATGGCCAGCTCGCGAACCGCGCCGACGAAGCTCTTCCAGTGCTCGTCGCGCGAGTGGCGCTGGGTGAGGTCGAGCTCGTGGCCCAGATCCTGGGGCTTCGGGTCGATGCAGAAGCCCGCGTGCGCCGAGTAAAACGGCGCGCCCGAGCGGGCGGCGAGCCTGAGGCCGTGGCGTGCGTGGTCGATCGACTTCGAGCGAATCTCCGGGTCCATGCTGCCGAGGTTCAGGACGAACGGGATTTTCGGCGCCGGAAAGTAGTTGTGCGGGAGCCGGCGCACGCCGGTCGCCGCCAGAAAAATCGACTCCATGTCCTCGCGGTACGGGAGCCCCGAGCTGAACTCGAGCTGCAGACCGGCCTGCCGGGCTTGGTCGAGCACCCACTCGATGGGTTTGCGACGAAAAGCAGTGGTGCTGACGGCGAAGTTCATAGAGGCGAAAAACCTAGCATGGGTGCGGCCAAACTAGCAAAAGGAAAGGTTTTCAGGCCGGTTCAGCGGCGCTCCGCCGACTGGGCGATCTGGTCGAGGAGGGCCTGCGTCTCGAGCGCGCCTTCGAGGTTGGCATAGCTGGGCTTTTTCTCGGAGAGCTCGCGGTGGAGGCGCTCGAGAAAGTAAACGAAACGGTTCGGGTTGGTCGCGTGCTCGCTCGCGTCGGCGGGCTTGAACTCGCGATAACCCTGGTAGCGCGCGCTGGGCGCGAGCTCGGAGCGCGCGTAGCGGGTGAGGTTTTCGCTCAGCACGTAGCGCGACTGGTCGGTGACGAGCTCGAGCTCGAAGAGCAGCTCGTGGCGTTTTCCGGTGTAGGTGAGCGAAGCCGAGGCGCCGCCGCGCGCCGCCAGAAGCGCGCTGTAGCCCACGCCTCACGTAGAGCGCCAGGCCCCGCGCGCGGGCCTCGGCGACGAGCGTTCTCGCGCGGGCGAGCTCGACGGAAAGGCAGACGGGTTTTTCGAGAAAAATACCCGAGACGCGGCTCTGCAGAGCCTCGAAGTGCTCGAGGTGAAACGCATCGGGCGTGCAGATGCTCGCGACGTCGACGCGCAGACCGGAGCCGAGCAGCTCGGCGATGCTTTTGAAGCATTTGAGGGCGGGGTTGCGCGCCAGCGCGGGTGCCCAGGCCTGCTCGTTCGGGTCGACGGCCGCGACGAGCTTGAAGCGGTCGGCGAGCCGCTCGTAAGCCGTGAAATGGGTCCAGATGTCGCCTGGGCTTTGGGCGCGCTCTTTTTCGAGATCGAACCTGAGCCCGACTTGCCCGAGGCCGATGATGCAGGCGGCGAGTTGCATGGGATCAGGTATAAACTGCCGCTGGACTCGTGACCATATCTTTCTTATAGTTTGCGCATGGAAAAACTCGCTTTGACCGGCGGCAGCAAGACCCGAACGAAGCCCTTCACCTCGCGCCCCCACGTCGACGAAAACGAGCGCAAGTACTGGGCGCACTGCCTCGAAGAGGGGCTCTTCTCGCGCTTCGTCGGCTCGCCGGTGAAGGATTATCGCGAGCAGCTCGCGATGACGAGCGAAGAGGCGCTCACGAAGATCGAAGCCTTCTGGAGCGTGCTCGGCGGCCCGTACGTCCGCAAGTTCGAAGCCGAGTTCGCGCGCAAGCACGGCGTGAAGTACGCCGTCGCGAGCAACTCGGCGACGTCGTCGATCACCTCGGCGGCCATCGCCGCCGGCATCAAGCCCGGCGACGAGGTGATCTCGTCGCCCTTCAGCTTCACGGCGACGGCCACCGCGCTTCGCATCGCGGGCGCCCGGCTCGTCTTCGCCGACATCGACCCCGAAACCTATTGCATCACGCTCGAGAGCATCAAGAAGCGCGTGACGCCCAAGACGAAGGCCATCGTGCCCGTGCACATCCTCGGCAACGCCGGCGACATCGTGCGCATCCGCGACTTCTGCGCCGAGCGCGGCATCACGCTGCTCGAGGACAGCGCGCAGGCCATCCACAGCCGCAAGAACGGCCAGTGCCTCGGCACGTTCGGCGCGGCCGGCATGTTCTCGTTCCAGGAAACGAAGAACATCATGACCGGCGAGGGCGGCATGGCCATC
>JACQAX010000061.1 GCA_016194795.1 Deltaproteobacteria bacterium
GGCCGCACGCTCGACTCGCCGATGCTCGTGGCCAACAAGCTCACCGAAGACAAGTTCAAGGACGTGGCCTACATCAACGGCGACGAAAACCGGGTGTCGTTCGCCATGGCGCTCAGCTTCAATCGCAAGCTCGAGGAGTTCGCCAAAGCCTCGGCGAACGTCGCCGCCGCGACCGCCTACGGCGACGCGATCCTGAACGACCTGGCCGTCGAGCAGATCTTCGCTCGCACGCCGGGCAACAAGCAGGACCTGCCGCTGCTCGGGCGCCTCGTCGAGCACGGCCTGATCAACCCGATCGCCGCTTCCGACGACGCGAACCTCGCGCTCCCGGACGTGAAGCTCGTCCTCGAGCTGCTGGCGCGCGTGGAGTTCCTGGCCGACAGCCAGGTGAGCCTCATGCACGGCGGCCTCAACCCGTTCCAGACCGACCACGAGGTCACGAAGGCGACCCACAAGCTCATCGAGCAGTTCCTGGCCAAGACGTTCACGGCCACGGACGGATGGTTCGACGCCAAGGCCAAGAAGACGGCGTACAAGAAGGTCACCTCGGCGCTCGAGAAGCGCGTCGAGGAGCTCAAGACGGACGCCGACAAGCTGGGCGACCTCTTCCGCGACCAGGACAAGTCGCGCTACTTCACCTTCCCGAGAGCGTGGAGCGGCGACTACTATCGCCAGGCCGCCTTCAGCGTGCTGGTGCGCCCGGTCTTCAACCGGACGTACACGCACAAGATGGAAGTGTTCAACGCCGTGCTCGAGAAGGAACGCCAGGCGCTGCCGGCGTTCAACTAAAGAAACGTCTCGAGCTCGGGGTTCGGGAGCGTCGCCAGCACGGTGAGCGTCTCCCGGGCCGAAAGCGGGTCGTTGGTGAACAGCACGCCGCTCTCGAGCCGGCCGGAGGCGAGCTTCGGCGGGTACCTGGTCGCGAGCTTGCGCGCGAACGCCTCGGCGCCGTCGTGGCCCTTGCCGCGCGCCTTGATCTCGCGCACCGGCACGAAGGCCCAGAGGCCGGCCACGCCGGGCGCCAGATGCTCTTCGAGAGCGAGCGCCACGCGTCCCATCGTCCAGCGCGGGTTGAGCTCGACCAGGGGCTTGAGCTTGAGCGAGCCGTCGTCGGCGCGCCAGACGAGCGCGTCGATGCCGGCGGGCCCCTCGTAGCCATCCCCGCGCAGGCGCGCGCCCAAGTCTCGCGCGAGCTCCTGCCAGGCGGGACAGGCCGAGTGGACGAAGCGCAGGTGGTCGGCATCGAGGCCGGAGAGCTTTTTTCCGAGGTAGGTGCCGCGATACTCGTGGCGCGAGCCGGTCACGAAGCGCCGCGCCTCGAGCAGGCGCACGCGGTCATTCTCGACGACGAGCTGGAGCGAGAGGTCGGCCGTCTTCGCCAGACGGCGTTCGACGACGAGCGCGCCCTGAGCCTCCAGGGTGTTGCGGGCCCAGCCGCCGAGAGGGCCGTCGAGCTCCTCTTGTTTCCGCGCCTCGCGCACGCCGAGGCCCGAGGTTCCGAAGGGGGCCTTGAGCATCGCGGTCCCACCGCCGGCCAGAAGCTCCGCGACGCGACGGCTCGCCTCGTCCCAGCTCGTGGCGACGAGAGCCGTGACGTCGCTTGCCTCGCCGAAGGAGTGGCGCGTCTCGGGATGCGTCGCGAGCCAGTCGGCAAGAAAGCGCGCGCTCCAGGCTTTGGAGAAAAGCTTTCCGAGGCCGCTCGTCTCGAAGTCGCCGCGCTCGAGCAGCCGTCTGGCCCAGGCGCCGTTGGCGCCGCTGGCGTCGGTCAGCCGCTCGCGCAGGGGCGAGAAGACGTCGAAGGCCGAAGGGCTCCAGCCCCAGGGCTCGAGACCGCCGAGGCGGGGGGACGTTATTTTTTTCGCGAGCGGCTCGGCGCCGCTCGTTTCGACGAACTCCGGCAGCGCGAAGCCCGCGTCCTGCAAACCGCCGAGCCATTTCGCCGAGGGGCGCTCGGAGACGAGCACGGCGTCCTCCTCGAGCGCGAGAAACATCGGCACGTGCTCGAGATCGGCCGTCAGCCTGCGGCTTCCCCCGGTCGGGGAAAAGCCGCTCCCGCCGCGCGCGATCTCGGCCTCGCAGTACGGGTTGTAGAGCCAGAGCTCGGGCGGGCGGCCCTTGGAGCCGCTGCAGATCTTGAGCTCCTCGATGAACGTTTCGGAAAGCCCGGCCTCGCGCCGGCCCTCGACGGTGAAGCCGAAGCCTTTGGCGCGGCGGGGGGTGAGGGGCGGCGGAAGGAGGCGGCGGTACGCCTCCCAGTCGCTTTCGCCGGGCGCGCCTTCCCGCCAGCGGTTGAACCACGCGACGCCGTGCTTGACGTGGCCGATCTCCTCCCGATACACGCGGTCGAGCACCGCGGCGGTTTTCGCGTCGCCCGTTTTGGCGATCTCGTCGCGAAAGAAGAGCGAGAAATCGAGGTTGGCCTGCTCGAAGGTGAGGCTCATCTGGACGACGAAGTCGAGCGGCGTCCGCACCGCGCTCATCGTCTTCCAGAAGTAGTCGCTCAGCGGCAGGTCGCCGAAGTCGACGCCGAGCTCGCGCATGCGCTCGAGATAAAGCCTGAGATGGCTCTGCTCTTCGGCGATCGTGCGGGCCAGGCCGAGGCGAAACGCGTGCGGCGCCTCGGGAAAGCGCAGAAGCACGAGCGCCATCAGCTCGAGCGCGAGCAGCTCGTGGTTGGCGAAGAAGTGCAGCACCTCGCCGCGCGCGCGGTCGTCGCGCAAAAGCTCGAGGCGCGGGAACTCGGACTTGCCGAAGCTCGCCAGGCGTTCGGGGCGCGGCGGCTGGCGTGGGATCTCGGCGAGGGGCTTGGCGTCCGGGCTCGGCGCGAGGGCCGCGAGGGTCGCGAGATCGGGGCACGCGAGCTTGTCGTCGAGCGTCGTTCCGAAAAGGACGGCGCGCGCGAACTCCTCGAGCGTCACCCGCTCACCTCGGCGCGCGCGTGAGCGTGAAGCTTAACGCGTCGTAATCGCAGCGGGGGGCCGTCGCCCGGGCGAGCCTGGCCGTGAGCCGGTCGGTGCCCGCGAGTCGCCAGCCCTGGGCCTTCGCCTCGACGAGCCAAAGCGTCGCCGTGGGGTCGCAGGGCGCTCTTTTTTTGACGTCGGTGTCCCGCACGGCCCAGAAGCGGGCGATGCGGTAGCGGCAGAACGGCTTGCCGGCGCTGTCGCCGGAGCCGACGAACTTGAGCTCCGAGGGCAGCGGCGCGCCATGGGCCGAGTCGCCGATGTTGAGCTTGAGCGTGGTCGCCTCCGGACAGGGAGGGCGCGTTTCGGCGCGTAGCGGAGCGGTGGCGAGCAGGACGAGCAGGGCTGCGATCATCGGTGGTCTCCTTGCGGCCGCGACGAGAGCGAGCCGAGGTAACGGACGCTATCGGAAAGGCTCGCCCAGATCGAGTGGTGGTGCTCGTAGCGCAGGCCGTTTTTCTCGCAGAGCGCGCGTACGCGCGGGGCGAGCATGTGGAGGCGGCGCGCGGGCAGGCTCGGGAAAAGATGGTGCTCGATGTGCCGGTCGAGGCCGCCGCAAAGCGTTTCCCAGAGCGGGCTGAGCTGGAAGTTCTTGCTCGTCTCGACCTGGAAGCGCAGCCACTCGCCGGGACGCTTGCGGCCGTAAGCGCGCGGGTGGCGCGTCGAGACGTCGTGGCCGACGCTCGAGCCGGTCTGGAGCGCGACGAAGATGAAGTTGCGGACGATCGTCGCGGCGAACGCGGCGGCGAGCACTTCCTTCCAGCGCGCGCCGGCGAGCGCCGGGAAGAGCACGAAGTGGAAGGCGACGTAGGTCGCGAACTTTTTCACGTCGCCCAAGTCGCCTTGCGGGCGCACTATCGGGATCCTCTCCGAGCAGCGACGGCGTCGCGTGGTGGATGCGGTGGGCGTCGCGCCACGTTTTGCTCCGGAACGGGTTGGCGAGCGTCTCGTAGCGGTCGGACGTATAGCGGCCCGCGCCGGTCAGGCCGTCGTACGCGCCGTGCATGATCGCGTGGTTGAGCTGGGCCTCGAGCGAAAGATGGAAGGCGACCGCGGCCATCCCGAAAAGCCAGCCGAGAGGGCCGGTGGGAAACTGGAGCAGGAGGCGTCCGCACGCCTCGACGCCGTAGGAAGCGGCCTTCAGCCGGGCTAGCACGCGCAGGTCGTCTTCTCCGCGCGCGTCGCGCGCGGTTTTTCCGAGGCGCTGGATCTCGCCGGCGAGCGAGTCGAGAGGGGTGCTCATGGTCTCCGAGTATACCACCACGCCCAGGCGATCAACACCAGCTGCAGCGGCAGGCGAACCCAGAGCATCACGGGCGACACCGGCGCGTCGCCGAAGGGCAGCTGGTGGAGGGCCATGTTCACGTTGGCCGGAAAGACCGCCACGTAGAGGGCGACGAGCCCCCAGGCCGCCGCGCGGGTGGTCCGCGCTACGAGCAGGCCGAGGCCGCCCAGGATCTCGAAGAAGCCGCTCACGTAGACGAGAGCGAGTGGGCTCGGCAGGTAATCGGGCACGATCTTCACGAACGGCCCGGGTCGCGCGAAATGCATCGCGCCCACGAGGATCATGAAGCCGGCGAGGAGCAGCTTGAGAAAATGCTTGGCTTGGGCTCTTTGCATGGGGAGCCCGGTTTAGCACAGGACCGACGAGATGAGTACCTGCCGTCCGGGCGTTTCGCGCGCCGCACAATCCCTTAGGGACTTGTTGCTTTCGCACCTCAACTGGGGCAATTTTCGGGATTCATGATTGGTGTCGGCACATTCCGCATCTCAGACAAGGCCCGCGCGTACGTCAACGAAGTGCTGAGCGCCGAAAGGCTCTCCTACGGCCCGTTCACGCAGAAGTTCGAGCGGGTTTTCGCCGCCGCCCACGACTGCCGGTTTTCGATCATGACCGCCAGCGGCACGTGCGCTTTAATGATAGCGCTCGCGCGCGACGTCGAACGTGGTGCTCCAGCTCAACCTCAAACCCGTCTTCGTCGACGTCGACCCGGTCTTCTACGAGCTGGACCCCGCGAAGATCGAGGCGGCCATCACGCCGCGCACGCGCTGCCTGATCCCCGTGCATCTTTTCGGCAGCCCGTGCGACATGGACCCGATCATGGCGATCGCCAAGCGCCACGGCCTGCGCGTCGTGGAAGATTCCTGCGAGACCATGTTCACCAAGTACAAGGGCCGCTCGGTCGGCTCGTTCGGCGACGTCGGCTGCTTTTCGACGTACGTGGCGCACATCCTCACCACCGGCGTCGGCGGGCTGTGCACGACGAACGACCCGGAGCTCGCCATCAGCCTGCGCTCTCTGATGAACCACGGGCGCGACTCGATCTATCTCTCCATCGACGACGACAAGGACAAGACCAAAGAAGAGCTGCAGATGATCGTCGCCCGTCGCTTCAGCTTCGTGCAGATGGGCTACAGCTTTCGCGTGACCGAGATGGAAGGCGCCCTCGGCCTGGCCGAGTTCGAGAACCACGCCGAGATGATGGCCAAGCGCCGCGCCAACGGCGACTTCTTCAACGAGCGCCTCAAACGCCTGGGCGACAGCATCCAGCTTCCCACCGTACGCCCCGAGAGCGGGCACGCGTTCATGATGTACCCGATCGTTCTCAAGAAAGAAAAAAAGACCGAGCTCGTGAACTTCCTCGAGCAGAACGGCATCGAGACGCGCGACATGCTGCCGCTCATCAACCAGCCTTTCTATAAAGAGCTCTTCAAGCTCGACGAGAACCAGTTCCCGGTGGCCAAGTGGATCAACGAGAACGGCTTCTACATCGCCAGCCATCAAGACCTGAGCGACGACGAGAAGGAGTACATCGTCGAGCGCCTCGACGCGTACTTCTCGGAGCGCAAGCTTCTCAAAGAGAAGTCGGCGCTCGTCTTGCTTTCCAAGAACAACGGCCGGGCCGCCGAGATGCTCTTCGACTCGCTGCCGCTTGCGTCGTTTGACGAGCTCATCGTGGTCGAGGCGGGCGACGACGGGCGTGTGCCCGAGTTTTTCGCGGCCAAGGGTTTCAAGGTCATTCGCGAGCAGGGCGGCAAGGGCCTTTCGGTGAAGCGCGCGGTGGAAAGCACCCAGTGCGAGAACGTCGTGCTGATGGGCCTCGACGGCGCCGACGACCCGCGCGACCTCGACAAGCTGCTCATCAAGCTCAAGCAGGGCAGCGAGCTCGTCGTAGCCTCGCGCTTCATGTACGGCGGCGGCCGCCAGACCACGCGCCCGCTCTCGTACCGCGGCATCGGCAACCGCTTCTTCACCTTCCTGCTCGGCGTGCTCTTCA
>JACQAX010000238.1 GCA_016194795.1 Deltaproteobacteria bacterium
GCGCCCAAGGCGCGAAAACCCTGCGCATGCGCGTCGGCATCGACCCCGTCAACTTCGACTGGAACAACGCCGGTTCGTATCTCACGCGATTCATCTTCACGAGCTGCATGGAAGGGCTCGTGGGGCTCGACGCGAAGCTTAATCCCGTGCCGCAGCTCGCGAAAAAAGCGACCGTCTCGAGCGACGGGCGCACCTACCTTTTCGAGCTGCGCGAGGGGGTGAAGTGGAGCGACGGGCAGCCGCTCACCGCGGCCGACTTCGTCACGTCCTGGAAACGCCTGCTCGATCCGCTCGACCGCAAGGACATGTCGGTGATGCTTGCCAACGTCGTCAACGCCGACGCCTATCGGCTGGGCACGCTCAAGGATTTCTCGCTCGTCGGAATCAAGGCCCTCGCGCCCGACCGTCTCGAGGTGAAGCTTGCTCAGGCGCAGGCCGACTTCATGAAGGTGGTGACGCTGCCGATGCTCTATCCGATGCGAGCCGACCTGCTCGAGCGTTTCGGGCAGCGGGCCTGGCACGAGCCCGGAAAGATCGTCACCCTCGGCCCGTTCCTCCCCGCCGTCCACGAGAAGCACAAGAGCGTCCTGCTCAAGCGCAACCCTCTTTACTACGGGCCGCCGCCGAAGATCGACGCCGTTTCGATCGAGGTGTTGGACGAGGACGCCAAGGCCGTCGAGCGGTTCAAGAAAGGCGAGTTCGACTTCGTGATCCCGCTCAATTTCAAGGAGGCCGCCGCCGCGAAGGCCGCTCCCGGCTTCCACGTTTCGCCGCAGCTTCGTACGCGCACGCTTTTCCTCAATACGGCGAAATACCCGCTCACGCTCGTGAAGGTGCGCCAGGCGATCTCGCTTGCGATCGATCGCAAGGCGTTCGCCTCGTACCTGCAGGGGATCTACGCGACGTCGAGCAACTGGCTTCCGCCGCAGCTCGCGGGGCCGGCCACGGCCGAGCCCGCGCGCTTCGATCTCGCGAAAGCGCGCTCGCTGCTGGCGGAGTCGGGCTTCGCTCCGAGTGCCTCCGGAAAGCTCGAGCTGGGCGTGCTCTCGACCGACGAGAACGCCTACGTCTCGTCGTTCATCGTCGACCAGCTCAAGCGAAACCTCGATCTCAACGTCGACGTGAAGCTGCTGTCGCGCGATGCGATGATCCAGCAGGTCGAGCTGCGCGCCCATCCGATGTTCATCTACAGCCGGCCGGCCGACTATCCCGACGCGTACGCGTTCCTGGCGGCGCTGCAGTCGGCATCGAACCAGAATACGCCGGGCTGGAAGAGCGCCGAGTTCGACGGCTTGCTCAAGTCGCTCGAGCTGCAGCCGAGCGGGCCGGGGCGCGACAAGCTCGTGGGCGCCGCGCTCGAGCTCGTGCTCGACAAGGAGGCGCCGGTAGTGCCGCTTTTCGTCGAGGCCTTCAGCTATCTCGTCTCGCCGCGCGTGCACGGGCTCGAGGTCAGCCCGATGGCGGACATCAACCTCGCGACGGCGACTATCGAGTGAGCGGCTTGAACTTGATCCGGTGCGGCTGGTCGGCGTCGACCCCGAGGCGCTTCTTCTTGTCGACCTCGTAGTCGCTGAAGTTGCCGTCGAAGAAGACGACCTTGCTGTCGCCCTCGAACGCCAGGATGTGCGTGCACGTGCGGTCGAGGAACCAGCGATCGTGGCTGATGATCACGGCGCAGCCGGCGAAGTTTTCGATCGCCTCTTCGAGCGCGCGGATCGTGTTCACGTCGACGTCGTTGGTCGGTTCGTCGAGCAGGATGACGTTGGCGTTTTCTTTCAGCATGAGCGCGAGATGGATGCGGTTGCGCTCTCCACCCGACAGCACGCCCACGCTCTTCTGCTGGTCTTGCCCGGCGAAGCCGAACTTGGCCACGTAGGTGCGCGAGTTGAGCTGGCGGTTGCCGAGCTGGATCGTCTCGCTGCCGCCCGACACCATCTCCCAGACGGTTTTGTTCGCGTCGAGGATGTCGCGGCTCTGGTCGACGTAGCCGAGCTTGACCGTCGAGCCGACCTTGAAGGTGCCCGAGGTGGGCTGCTCCTGGCCGGTGATCATCTTGAAAAGAGTGGTTTTGCCGGCGCCGTTGGGACCGATGATGCCGACCACGCCGTTGCGCGGCAGCTTGAATTCGAGGTTTTCGTAGAGCAGTCGATCGCCGAAGGCCTTCGAAACGCCGTTGGCCTCGATGACGACGTCACCCAGGCGAGGCCCGGGCGGGATGTAGATGTCGAGCTCCTGATCCGCGTCCTTTTTGCTTTCGG
Source organism: Deltaproteobacteria bacterium (assembly GCA_016194795.1). Taxonomy (GTDB): domain Bacteria; phylum Bdellovibrionota; class UBA1018; order UBA1018; family UBA923; genus JACQAX01. Next base: position 2,259 of record JACQAX010000238.1, read on the forward strand.
CCTCAGCGGCCATTTTTTCGTACGCCGCGAGACGCGCCTTGCTCTTGGCCTGGCGGGCGGTCGCCGACTTGCGGACCCACTCGAGCTCGCGGGCAAGCGTCTTCTGCATCTTGCTCTCGGTCTTCTGCTCGGTCTCGAGGCGCTTCTGCTTCTGCTCGAGCCACGACGAGTAGTTGCCTTCGAAAGGATGGCCTTCGCCGCGGTCGAGCTCGAGGATCCAGCCGGCCACGTTGTCGAGGAAGTAGCGATCGTGGGTCACCGCGATGACGGTGCCTTCGTACTTATGCAGGAACTTTTCCAGCCACTGCACCGACTCGGCGTCGAGATGGTTGGTGGGTTCGTCGAGCAGAAGGATGTCGGGTTTCTTGAGCAGGAGGCGGCAGAGCGCCACGCGGCGCTTTTCGCCGCCCGAGAGGGTTTCGATCTTCGCGTCGGAAGGCGGGCAGCGGAGCGCGTCCATCGCGAGGTCGAGGCGCGCGTCGAGGTCCCAGGCGCCGACGCGGTCGAGCTGGTCTTGCAGCTCGCCCTGACGGTTGATGAGCTTCTCCATCTTGTCGGGGTCCATGTCCTCGGTGAACTTGGAGCTGATCCCTTCGAACTCGGCTTTCAGGTCGATGATCTCCTGCACGCCCTCTTCGACGACCTGCTTGACGGTCTTCGTCTTGTCGAGCTGCGGTTCCTGTTCGAGATAGCCGGTCGTGTAACCTTTGTGCGTCGTGACCTGGCCGGTGTAGCCGGTATCGACGCCCGCAAGAACGCGCAGCAGGCTGGACTTTCCCGCGCCGTTCAGGCCGAGCACGCCGATTTTCGCGCCGTAGTAGTACGACAGGTAGATGTCCTTCAGGACGACCTTTTTCGGCGGATGGACGCGCGTGACCCCGATCATGGAACAGATGATTTGCTTGGATGAGCTCATATGTAGAGGGATTCTTAGCAGGCCGGGGGGGCGGACTCAAGTGGTGATATAATTGATGCGTGGGGGCATTCATCGGCTTGTTTTTAAGCACGGCTTTTTGGCCGTGGCCTTCGGGTCACGCGGCGGACGCGCGCCCTTGTTACCGCAATCTCGTTCAGTACCACTGGTTCCTGGACGCGGAGGCCCATACGGTGAAGCGGCTGGCGAAGGGCAAGGCGCCGTTCGTTTCGTGCGACGAGTTTCCAGCCGAAAAAACCGACAATGTCGTGCTCGAGGTCTTCGCCACCGGAGGGAAGGTCGTCCACCGGCAGTCGATCTTCCTGCCGCTCACGCGGTATTTCGATTACGTCGTGGAGAACGCCGACCGCGACAGCAAGAAGAAGCGCCGCTATGTCGGCGGCGCGCGCGGCGAGGAGTCGCAGGCCGCCGTGACGGTCGCGTTGCCGGAGTCGGTCGCGCGCTTCGACGAGAAGCTCAAGATCCGGTTTTTTTCGGTCAAAGGCCATCGGTTGTTGGGGGAGGGCTCGTTATGAAGTCCATGACGGGTAAGTTTTGTCTGGCCCTTGGGCTCCTGTTTGGCGCGGCGGCGCTGGCCGACGATCCGCCGCCCTACAAGATCCTCATCCTCGAGGATCCCGACATCGACCAGCGAAAGGTGCTGGGTTTCGTCAACAAGATCCGGGCGACGCCGCCGTACAGCCAGCTCGGCAAGCAGCTCGCGTTCGAGTTCGTGCTGGGCAACAAGGCCAAGATGGACTGTAAGCATCCCTACGACGACATCCCGCGCGTCGTGAGCTGCGACAGCAGCTACGCGGCGGATGAGGGGGCGAAAGTCGGCGCCCATAAAGTGCTCAACCTCGCCAACTTCACCAGTGGCGGCGGCGGTGGCGTAAGCCCCACGGTCGGGATCGGTGACACCCCGGAGACGGCGCTCCACGAGCTCGGCCATTCGATCGCCGGGCTGGCCGACGAGTACGAATACAGCAAATCGGAAGCGAAATTCTACTGCACCATGCCCACTCCGGACGCCAAGCCCAACGAGGCTTTTTTCGCGCCCAAGCTCAAGGTGTTTCCGTCGGACGCGATGGCCCGGTCGATCCATTCGAAGGACATTCCCTGGTACGACCAGATCCTGCCCGCGACGCTGATCACCTCGGGAACCGACCTCGGCACGCCCGAGGGCTCGTTTCCGCTCCATATCGGGCGCAACAAGACGGTGACCGGCCTTTATCCGGGCGGAAGCTGCAATAAGCTCATCCCGACCTGGCATTCGTACCAGGGCGACAACGCGATGAACGACGCGGACAACTCGTTCTTCAACCCGGTGCAGGCGCGAGCGCTCCTGCGCGCGATGGAGAAGGCGCGCGGCGCGCGTTTCACCGGCATCACGCTCACGGCGCTGCCGACCGACCCGCCGGTCGGATCCGCCGCGACGCCAGCCGCGCCGGTGACGCCGACCAAGACTTCGGCCGAGTAGGCTCGCCGTCGCTACTGGATCAGCAGGTCGCCGTCGATGCTCGTGGACTTGCCTTTGATACGAGAGAGGTGGATGTGGCCGCCCCGATTTTCGGTGACGTCGCCGTGCGCGTTGATCGCCAGGGCATAGTCGGCGGTGAACTCGCTGGCTTCGCCGCTTTTGGTGAAGAGCTTGCCTTCGGCGGCCGACCAGCTCACGTCGCCCGACTGCTTGGCCATGTCGATGGCGACCGTCACGGTGACCGTCATCGTCACGCGCGCGTATTCGCCGAGGTTCTTGAGCTTGAGGTCGACCGGAAAAGGTTTCTGGCTGATCGTCGTCGTGCCCTCGATGTCGCAGCACTCGTCGAACTTGAAGCTTTGGGTGAACGGCACGCCGAAGATGAACTGCACCCATTTGGTGCGTGGTATGGGGCACTTGGCGATGCAGAACGCCTTCGGGTCGAATTTCGCGAGCTCTTTCTTGGGCGGCACGAGCGTGCGCACGAGCTGCATGATGATGCGCGCCTCCTCGGAGCCCTCGGCCGCCTGGGTGATGCCGGTGCTGCCCGACGGGGCGTTGGCGCGGGGAAGCTCGGGTTTGGGCGCGACCTTCACGGCGCTGACGCCGCTGCCGAAGTCGACGGTGACCTGGGCCTGAGCGCTCGCGGCGACGAGGAGAAGCACGAGAGACGTCATGGGTTCACGCTCGCTGACGCAACGACCATTCGCCGATGAAATCAGCAAAGGAGGTTCATGTCACCAGATTTCCACTCGTAGACGTTGGCGACGCGCTCGTCCTTCTTGTCTTCGCTCGGCCTGATCCACACGAACGTCTTTCCGCAGCTCGGCTTGGTGCACTCGACGTCGTCGAACGCCGGCGACCAGGTGCCCGAGTTCAGGTACTCGACGCCGTCGAAGTTGGCGTGCGCGAACTCGTGGGTGTGGCCGTAGACGACGCGCTTGGTGCGCGTGATGCGGGCGCCGAACTTCACGGCTTTCTCGTAGTATTTGACGTCGACGATGATCTTCGACTTGATCGAGCGGAAGTAGAACAGGAAGAACGGCACGAGGAAGAGGAAGCCCAGGAGCCAGATCCACCAGTACGAGACGTGCCACACGATGTTGAGCACGCTCAGCGCCCAGAAGCCGGCGGCGAAGCAGCCCATGATGATGAACGCGCGGTCGAGCCACAGCTCGCGCGCCACGCCGAGCGGGTCCATGAACGCGGGCGGGATGTGGATCTCTTTGAGCTCGCGCACCATCCGGGGCGTGGCGTTGGCCTTCGCGGCGATCTCCTCGACCTGATCCTCGACGCGGTACGGGTCTTTCACGTCGAGCATGACGCCTTCCTTGAGCGTCGCCACGAGCGTCATGAGCGCGCCCCAGAACCACGTCCAGAGGAGGAGCGGCTCTTTTCGAGCGACGTGCCCCACCATGAACTTGAGGTACTGCGAGGCCGTCATGATGTAGCTGCGGTCGGAGTGCGGGTTGAAATAGCCCATGCCATTGAGCATGCAGCGGTTGGCGTGGCAGCCGAAAGGCAGACGGATGCGCTCTTTTCTCAGGCCGCGAATCTTGGGATTGATCGGGTTCTGGCAGTTCGAATGCGAGTCGTGCTGGTTGCCGTGCTCGACGAGCGTGTCGCCGTTGCTGAGATAGAACCAGTTGTTGAAGCGGACGAGCGCTTCGTGCTCGACGTCGAGCTGCAACGCCTTCAGGACGTCGCGCTGGACGCCCGGCCAGTGCAGCTCGAGGTCGTGGTTTCCGATGATAAAAACAGCGCGGTTGCCCTTCTTGATGAAGGCGCCGAGGGCCCGGAAGAAAACCGCGTGGTCGTCGACGATCTTGCGCATCTTGAAGCGCGACTTGCGCTCCTCGGAGTTGAGGCCGCGGCGCTTCTCCAGCCAGCTGATCGTGAAGCGTTTTTTCTCGGGCAGCTGCGTCACGTCGTCAGGTGGATGTCGCTGACGATGAAGGTGTGTTTTGCGTTTTTGAATGGATTTGGTGCTTCAGACATCGGCCGCTCGCTCGGGTTTGAGTTTATCATCTTTTATGCTGTAATGGGGCGCTATGATTGAAATGATTTTGATCGCTGTCTTGTGTATCGCGGTTGTTGCGGTGCTGTTGAGTATCCGGGCGAATCTTTCCGCGTCGCTCGCGCGCAGCTCCGGCGAAGTCTCCACCGCGATCACGAAAGCCAACGCCGACATGCGGCAGGATCTCTCCGACCGCCTCAACGAGAAGTTCATCTCGATCAGTCGCGAGCTTAAAGAAGATCTCAAGACGGGTCGAGACGAGCTGCGGGACGGGCTGGGGCGCACGACCTTGAATCTCGAGGCCAAATTCACCACGCTCGAAGCGAAGGTGAGCGATCGGCTCGAGGCGATAGGCAAGGAAGTGCAGACCAAACTTGACAAGAACATTCAGGATGGCTTCGCGCACTTCCAGAAAATCCAGGAGACGCTGGCGGGCGCCGAGAAGCAGCTCGCCAACCTGAGCGCCGTCGGCCAGTCGGTGCAGGAGCTCAACAACGTGCTGAACCTTCCGCATCTGCGCGGAAAGATCATCGGCGAAGGCAACCTCGAGCGCCTGCTCGCCGACTTCCTGCCGGCCGGCTATTACGAGATGCAGTACCAGATCGAGTCGTCGCTCGTCGATGCGGTCATCAAGTTTCCGCACCTCAACATGGTGCTGCCGATCGACAGCAAGTTCTCATATGAGCAGGTGGCCGCCTTGTTTGACCACGGCTCCAACCCCGACGAGCTCAAGACCGCCCGCAAGCGCCTCTCCGAAATCGCCAAGCAGAACGCGCGCGACATCAAGACCAAGTACATCAAGCCCAAGCTCGGCACGACCGACTACGCGCTCATGTACCTTCCGAGCGAGACGCTCTACTTCGAAGTGATCCGCGACACCGACCTCTGGAACGCGCTCGTCGAGCACAAAGTGTTTCCGGTTTCGCCGAACACGCTGGCCATCACCGTCAACTCCATCGGCAAGTCGCTGCAGTATTACGAGATGGCCAAGGGCGTGAAGAAGACGATCTCGCAGATCCAGCTCGCGCGCGACCACCTCACGAAGTTCAAGAACCGCTTCGACGAGATCGGCGACCGCCTCGTGAAGGCGCAGGACTCGTTCCAAAAGGCGAGCACGCACTTCTCGAACTACTCGTCGTCGGTCGACCGGCTCGAGGTCGACAGCGACGCCGTGCTGGCCGTGACGCCGGTCGAGGTGCAGCCGCCGATTCCGCTGCCGCCGGCGTAGCGGCGCGTGGCCCGAGCCTTGCTCAGGGGAGTGGCGCTTCGCCCAAGGCGGCGTCGCCCTTGCCGAGCTCGCCCACGCCCCATCGCGCTTTGGTCGCGTGGTAGAACTCGAGGTAAGTGTCGGTCTCGATCGCCCGGCGGATCTGGTTCATGAGCTTCTGGTAGTAAACCTGGTTGTGGATCGCGAGCAGGCGCCAGCCCGTGGGCTCTTTGCATTTGGCCAGGTGGTGTAAGTAGCCTCGGCTGTAGTTCGCGCACGTGTGGCAGGAGCAGTTCGGATCAAGTGGCGCGTCGGAGAGCCGGTTTGAGCCGTGCGTGACGTGCACTCTTCCCAATGACGTGTACGCTGCGCCTCGCTGCGCGTACATCGTGGGAATCACGCAGTCGAACATGTC
>JACQAX010000239.1 GCA_016194795.1 Deltaproteobacteria bacterium
ACTTCGGCATCATCATGCTCGCCCGCTACCTCGAGGAGCGCAGACGGGGCCTCGACGGGCGGGACGCGCTCCCGCGCTCTGTCGGCTTCACCGCCCACGCGACCTGGACGGCCGCGATCGCCGCGGGCCTGTCGTACGTCTCGCTCGTGCTCACCGATTTTCGCGGCTTCAACCAGTTCGGCGTCATCGGGGGCCTGGGCATGTTCCTTTGCTGGCTCTCGTCGTTCACGACCCTGCCGGCGCTCCTGATCTTCATCGAGAACCGCGGCTGGCTGCGCCCTCGCGTGGGCGAGGCACGGCCGGTGCTCGCGAGCTGGCTTGGCCGGTTCGTGGTCGGCAACTACAAGGTCATCGCGGTCGGGTCGGCCGTGCTCGTTTTCGTCTCGGCGGGGCTCGTGAGCCGCCTCTCCGAAAACACGCTCGAGAGCGACTTCTCGAAGCTGCGCAACAAGTGGTCGATCGAGCACGGCTCGGGCTTCTGGGGCAGCAAGGTGGACGCGGTTTTCGAACGCTATCTCACGCCGACGATCATCCTCACGCAGGACGTGCGGGACACGCCGAAAGTCGAAGAGGCGCTCGAGCAGCTGCGCGCGCGCGACGGCGACTCGACTCCGATCTCCGACGTGAAGCGCGTCGAGGATTTCCTCCCCACCGACCAGGCGCGCAAGCTCCGGCTGATTGCGAGCATCAAGAAGCTCCTGCCGCCGAAGGTCGTGGCGCGGCTCTCCGCCGAGGACCGCAAGCTCGTCGACGAGCTCCTTCCGAAAGACGCGCTCAAGCCACTCGTGGCCGGGGACCTGCCCGACGCGATCCTGGCCAATTTCCGCGAGCTCGACGGCACGATCGGGCGGATGGTGCACGTGTATCCCAAATTGCCGCCCCCGCTCAAGCCGGGCGAGTCGAAGGAGGAGCTGGGCGGGTTCTGGAACGGCAAGGAAGTGATCCGCTTCGCCGAGCGCCTGCGCGAGTCGGTGAAGATGGCGGGCGTGCCCGCGTGGATCGCCGGCCAGCCGCCGCTCTCGGCGGACATGATCTCGGCCATCGCCAACGACGGCCCGAAGGCCACCGCCTGCGCCTTTTTCGCGGTCGTGCTGCTCGTGCTGCTCGTTTTCCCGAAATGGGAGCTCGCGCGCTCGGTGCTGGGCGCGCTCGTCATGGGCGTGCTCTGGATGGCGGGCATCATCGGCGCGTTCGACATCAAGATCAACTTCCTCAACTTCATCGCGCTGCCCATCACGTTCGGCATCGGCGTCGACTACGGCGTCAATATCTTCAGCCGCTACCGCATGGACGGCGCGCGCTCGATCGGCCGCGTGATCGAGAACACCGGCGGCGCGGTCGCCCTGTGCTCGTTCACGACGAGCATCGGCTACGGGTCGCTGCTGATCGCGGGCTCGCAGGCCTTCGTGAGCTTCGGTACGCTGGCCGTGCTCGGCGAGGTCACGTGCCTGGCCGCCGCGCTCGTCGCGTTTCCGGCGATCTGGCACTTCTTCGAGGAGCGCGCGTCCGACGAGTTGCAGCACGACGCGCTTCCCACCGGCAAAGGCTGAGCTACGCCGACCTGGAAAGCTCGGTGAGCGTCTCCTCGAGCAGGTCGAGACCCTTCGACAGCTCGTCGTCGGTGATGTTGAGCGCCGGCTGAAACCGCACGGCCGCCGCGTAGCTCATCGAGAGGATGCCCTTGGCCACGCCCAGCTGGTAGAGCTTCTCGGTTTTTTCCTTGGAGAGCGGCGCTTTGGTCTCGCGGTCGGAGACGAGCTCCATCGCGAGAAAGAGACCCTTGCCGCGCACTTCGCCGACGAACGGAAACTTGTCCTTCCACTCGTTGAGACGGGTGAGGAACTTCTCGCCCTGGCGACGCGAGTTGGCGGCGAGGTCCTCGTCGACGATCGTCGAGACGGACGCGAGCGCCGCGGCCGCGGCCAACGGGTTCCCGCCGTAGCTCGACGAGCTGCCGCTCGGAGCGGCGTAGGGCTTGGCGCCCGAGATCTCGGGGCGAGCGGCGAGCGCCGAGAGCGGGAAGCCGCTGGCGATGCCCTTGCCCAGGGTCATGATGTCGGGCTGGACGCCCAGCTCGGGCGACGCGAACATCGTGCCGGTACGACCGAAGCCGGTGATCATCTCGTCGGCGATGAGGAGCGCGCCGAACTCCTTGGCGATGCTCGCCAGCGCCGGCAGCCACTCCTTGGGAGGGATCACGTTGCCGGCCGTCCCCTGCATCGGCTCCACGACGATCGCGGCCAAGGCGCCGGCGCTCTGGTGCTTGACGGCGTCGCGCGCGAACTCGGCGCAGAGCATGCCGCACGAAGGGTATTTGAGCTTGAACGGGCAGCGGTAGCAGTTGGCGTACGGCGCCGAGAGGTTGCCCGGCGGGAAGGGGCCGAGCCCCTGCTTGGCGGTCGTGCCCATCATCGCCATCGTGCCCATCGTCTTGCCGTGGAAGCCGCCCCAGAAGCTGAGGAACTCCCATTTCTTCGTGTGCGACTTCGCCAGGCGCATCGCCGCCTCGACGGCCTCGGTACCGCCCGAGTAGAGCTGCAGGTGGGACAGGTGCTTGGGCAAAACCTTCGCGAGCAGCTCGAGGAGCTTCACCCGCGGCTCGCTCGTGAAGCTGCCCACGGTCAGCTTCTCGGCCTGGTCCTGGATGGCTTTGACGTACTTGGGATGGCAGTGGCCGAGCGCGTTAACGCCGATTCCGCCGATGAAGTCGATGTACTCGCGGCCCTCGACGTCCCAGAGCTTGGAGCCGCGGCCTTTGGCCATCGCACGGCCGGCAAGGATCGCGAAATGCTGGAGTCCCGGAGTGAGGTGGGCGCTTTCGCGGGCTCTCAGCTCTTCGGAACTGGCGATCGGGGCGCTCGTCGTCGGGGTCATCTGTCTTTCTCCTCGGTCCTCGGGAAAACATAGTAGCGATGGAGCGGGTAGTTCCAGCCCCAGCCGACGGTGACGGCGGCGATCGCTTTGCTGATGAGATACCTCAAACCCCCGAATTCCGTAAAGCAAAACACTAACAGGGTGTTGAGCGCAAGCGACCCGGCCGAGACGAGCGCATAGCGCAGGCCCTGCTGGCGCAGGCGGGCACCGCCGTGGTCGTTGAAGGCCCAGGTGCGGTTGAGCGTGAAGTTCGTGGCCGCACCCGCCAGCGCGGCCAGCGCCGTGGCCGCGACGTAGTAGACGTGGGCGAACTCGACCAGGCAGTAAAGGGTCGAGAAGTCGACGACGGTCGCCGCCAGCGCCGTCACGCTTGCTCGCGAGAACGACTTTTTATGGGAGCGCAGGACGCTGCTCAAGCGCCCGGCCGGCTGCCCGTTATTTCGCGTTGCCACCAGCCGCTTTGCCTCTGAGCGTGTGGTAAAGGACGACGAAGCGGCGGATCGCCGTGGCGTTGGCGAAGATCGCGACGAGAAGCACGGCGAAGAGCAGGGGATAGTGCAGCGGCAGCGGGTCGCCGGCTTCGAGCCAAACCGTGACGATCGGGCTCAGAAAGGCCCCGCCACCGAGATAGGCCGCCCGCTCGGGCCGACGCATCCAGCCCTTGGGGATGTCGCACTGGAGCGCCTCCGCCTTGGCCTGGCTATAGCTCACGAGGAACGAGCCGAGCAGCGCCGCCTGCACGAGCACCATCGCCCACGGCTCATGGCGATAGTAAACGCACAGGCCGGCGAGGAAGAAAAACTCGGTGTAGCGATCGACCGCCGCATCGAGCACTTCGCCGGCGTCCGAGGCGATTCCCCGCGACCGCGCGACCATCCCGTCGAGCGTGTCGAAGAGCGCCGAAACGATGCTCAAGCCGCCGGCGAGCGGTATCGCTCCGAGGGCCGCCGCCACGCCGCTGGCGAGGCCGAGCACGAGGCACGTCCACGACAGCATGTTCGGCGAAAGCTTCAGGCTCGCCGCGAGCTTTCCGACGGGAGTCAGCAGCCAGTAGGCCACTTCCATCGGGAAGTGGCCCAGAAAGGGGCTCGCGCCCTGTTTCTGGACACGTGCGCTCGCATGCCTGCTCGAGAAGAGGTCGCGGCATGCGAACCCCGCCATCACGAGAAGAGCCACGGCGAGGATCGAGAGTTGCACGTGCATGAGTTGCGGTTTCTCCTACCGGCCCCTTACAGATGGGCCGACGGATTGCTTTCCTCGTTCACGCCGTAATACGTGAGGCCGAGGTGGTTGATGATCTCTTCGTCGCCGAGGAAGCGCAGCGTGTTCTGCAGCTTGAGCTGCTGGACGAACAGGTCGTGCTCGGGCTGCAGGCCCTGGGCCGCCATCGGACATTTGAAGTAGAAGCTCAGCCACTCCTGGATGCCGGCGAACTTCGCGCGTTGTGCTAAGTCC
>JACQAX010000247.1 GCA_016194795.1 Deltaproteobacteria bacterium
CCTCGAGGCCGACGTCGTTCTTCCGCAGACCGTTTACGGCAAGAGCAAGCTCGCCGGAGAGAACTACGTCCGCAGCAAGCTGCTTTCGTACACGATCCTGCGAATGTCGCCGATCTTCGGCCTCGGGAGCATCTACCACCCCAGCGCTTTCGACCAGCTTCGCCGCAAGCTGCAGGCCGGAATGACGACCGAGCTGGCCGCCAAGGAGGTGCATTCGTTCCTCTCGCTCGAGATCGCGCTGAAAGCCGTCGAGTGGGCGGCGACGAACGAGATGCAGAACCGCACGTACAACCTCGGGGGGCTCACCAAGCTCTCGTGGTACGAGTTCGGCGTGAACGTCGCCAAGGCGTTCGGCTTCAATCCGGACCTCGTGGTTCCGGGCAAGGGCGCGTTCGACGAGGACATGGACTTCTCGCTTAATGGATCCGAGCTCGTCCGTCAGCTACAGATCGATCCCCTGGTCCTGGAGCAGGGCCTTGATCTGCTTAAGCAGCAGCTGATTCGGGGAGGACTTCCGGGCGATCCGTGAGGCCTTCACGAACTCGACGAAGTAGTACTTCACGAGCCGGTTCGGGTTCACCTTCTCGCCTTGATAGGTCCAGACGACGTCGAGGAACGGGCCGATCTGCGCGATGATGTCCTGGGACTGCTTGCGCGCCTCGTTTCCCGGCGTGGCAAGGTCGTTGCGCTGGTGCTCGGTGAAGGTCGCGTTGATGATGCCGTGGGCGGAGTTGGCGAAAACCAGCTTCACGTTGTTGCGGAAGATCATGAAGTCGGCCGGCGTGTTCGTGATGCCGAAGATCTTCATGTCGCTGAACTTCGCGTTGCTGTCGCTGTAGCCGTTGAAGGTTCGAGTGTAGGCGGTGAAGAGCTCGCGGAGCTTCTCGAGGAACTCGATCGTGCTCTCTTCAATGATCTGCTTCGGGTCGAACTGATTGACCGTGTTGAAGATGTTCGCGGCCTCGGGATTCAGCTCGTTTTTCGCGAGCTCGTGAACCCAATCCATGTCCGACGGAAGAAGATCACTCGACATTGCCATCATGGCCTCCAAAAAACGACCCTCAAGGCTGGGGGTAGTCAATATCGAACCAAGGTTTAAACGTGGGCACCGTAATTACCGCTTAAGGCTTCCTAACTGAATAGGCTTGCACACCACGGTAAGGGACAGCCCCCTTGGTATTGACTCATAGGTTCGGAATTGAAGTAATCCCCAACCCCAGGGTCTATCTCGATTATAGCCACTTCGGATTGGCGGCACAACCCTGGTTAAAAATTGACACCCATTATCTGGAGTGAAATACTTCAATTAATATGGGCAGAAAGCTCTTAGTAGCCGACGACAGCGTGACTATTCAGAAAGTCATCAAGCTTGCGCTGTCTTCGGAAGGATATGACATCCTTGCGGTTTCGGACGGTAAGGAAGCCATCCGAGCAATTCAGGAAGAGCGACCGGAGGTCGTTCTCATCGACGTTACCCTGCCGGGTGCCGACGCGTACGAAGTAAAACGCGTGATTAACGCCAATCCGAAGCTAGCTTCGATCGGCTTCATCCTAATGCTGAGCGCTTTCGAGCGGGTGGATGAGAAGGCCATCGAAGAGACCCGTTTCCAGGGCAGGCTCATCAAGCCGTTCGACCCCTCGCATCTGCGCAAAGCGGTATCCGATCTCATGAGCGGCAAGAACGCCGCCGGGATCGCGCCCGCGCCTCCTTCGGCGACCCCGCCACCGCCGCCCGTTTCGGCGGGGGAGAACACCTTGGAGACCGTCGTCACCGGTGATTTGCCGCCGATGCAGGACATGCACCCGACGCTGCCCGACGAGCCGGCGCAGGAGCAGATGACCGAGGAAGAGTTCCACATCGATTCGCCCACCGAGGTCACGCGTACGTCGCTGAACCTCGCCGACCTGGCTCCGGTGCCGCCTCCACCGCCGCCGGCGGCCCCGTCCGACGCCGCGGTCAACGAGGAGCGTACCGATCCGAACTTCAGTCTTCCCGACGAGGCCGTGGCGACACGCGCGCTCGAAAACGACATCAAGGATCTCACCGAGTCGACGATCAAGATGTCCGGTCTCGACGAGTGGAGCCTCGACGACAGCAAGAAGATGAAGGCGCCCGACGCGCCCGCGCCAACTCCCGTGCCGCCGCCGGCCTCGCCTCCGCCACCGTCGGCGCACGGCAAGGACGAAAGCACGCGTGAGATCACCCAGCCCGGTTTCGACAAGAAGGCGGCCGTGCTCCGTGGGCTGATGACGCCGTCCGGTCGCACCTTCGACGACGGCGGAAGCACGTTCCCGCTCGGCACCGCCGCACCCGGCAGCAAACCGAAGGCCGTGCGGACGCCTGCGCCCGAAGCTCCGAGAGCCGCGCCGCCGGCTCCGCCCGCCCCCACGCCAACGCCAACACCGCCGCCGACGTCGATTTCAGCGCCAAGCGCTCCACCGACGATTCAGGTGGCGCCTCCGGCCCCGGTGTCGAGCCCGTCGGAGCAGATGACGCGCGCCGAGATCGAACAGCTCGTGCGCAAGGACCTCGAAGCCGTCATCGAAAAGCTCGCGCGCGAAGCCGTGCCCCGTATCGCCGAAGCGATCATCCGCAAAGAGCTCGAGAAGATTCTCGCGGAGCCCTGACCCTCAGGCCGGCTGGTCGAGGAAAACGATCTTCGAGGGGCCGGCCTGCGCTTTCAGGCGTCCGGCGTCGTCGAGATCGAGCGCGGTCAGCTTGACCGTCTCGCCGCTGGCGTCATGGACGGTGAACGCGGGGAAGCGCTCGAGCTTGGCGAGCCTGAGCCAGGCTTCGCGCAGCTTCGAGGTGCGTCCCTGGGCAAGCTCCTCGGCCCAGTACTGCACGCGATCGGCCCAGAGGCCGAGAAAGCGCGCGCGGTCGAAATCCTTCGCGTGCGCGCCGACGCATGCGGTCTTCATGCCCGCGACGTCGGGCGCGCGCTCGACGTTGAGCCCGAAGCCCACGACGACTCCGACGAGCCTTTCGCCCGAGAAGCGCGTCTCGCACAGCAGGCCGCCCATCTTGGCGTCTTCCCACATCACGTCGTTGGGCCATTTCAAACGCAGGCCCGCGAGGTCGCGTCCGGCGGTGACCGAGAGCATCTCGCCCGCCGCGACGCCCGCCGCGAGCGGCAGCCACGTGAGGCGTTCGCTGAGACCATCGATCGGCGCGAGCGCGAGCGAGGCCATGATGTTTCCGGCATCGTCTTCCCATTTGCGGCCTTGCCGGCCGCGGCCGCGCGTCTGGTGGCGCGTCACCACGAGCGTGGTTTCGGGAAGGTGCTTCCAGGCTTCGTCGTTGGTCGATTCGCAGGTTTCCAGCTGAACGAGCTTCATCATGGCGTCACGTGTTTCCGAAGTCGAAGAGCAGGGAGAGGTCGGCCGACGGCGCCGAATGGGTGATGCCGCCCATCGAGATGAAATCGACGCCGGTTTCCGCGTAGGACTTCGCCGTCTCCAGATTGATCGTTCCCGACGCCTCGAGCTGCACGGACGAGCCGAACAGGTTCACCGCGCGCGCGACGTCGGTGACGCTGAAGTTGTCGAGGAGGATGCGGTCGGGCTTGGCGCCCATCGCGTACTTGAGCTCGGTGAAGTCGGTGACCTCGATCTCGACGAACTTCGCTTCCGCGCGCAGCTTGTTGATGCCGTCCACCATCGCCTGGAACGACGAGGTCACGCGCAGGTGGTTCTCTTTGACGAGAATCGCCTCGTCGAGCGCGCGGCGGTGCGGGTGCGCGCCGCCCGAGAGCGCGGCGTAGACGTCGATGCGCCGGTGGCCGGGCGCCGTTTTCCGGGTGTGCAGCAGCTTGCAGCCGGTGTGCTCGATCGTCTTCACGACCTCCTGGGTGCGGTAGGCGATCCCGCACATCCGCATGAGGAAGTTCAGGAGCGTGCGCTCGGCTCTCAACAAGTCCGACGGGCGGCCTTCGAAGATCATCCAGGGAGAATTTGCCGTGAGCGTCGTTCCATCCGCGACGAGCGTCGACGCTTTGACGGTCGACTGCATGCCGGCCAGGCGCAGGATTTTTTCGACGACCGGATATCCCGACGAAACCGTGGGCTTTTTAGCGACGATCGTGGCGCGCGTGGACTTGCGCGCGTTCGGGTCGGTTTCGGTGGCGCGGGTGGTGAGGTCGTTGGCGACCCCGTCCTCGTCGAGCGCAAGCTGGATGAGGCGGTCCACCTCGGAATGATCGAGAATTGCGGGTATCATATTACTAACCATGGGCTCTGTTTCTATCGCAGAACCGCGTAATGTAAAGCGCCGGCTGGCGGCGCTTTGTGTCTTGACGATGGCGCTCGCCGCCGCCTCCCCGGCGCGCGCGGAGTGGCGCTACGCGCGGGTCGCCGACAACGCGGAAGGCTCCGTCACCGTGTCGGTGCGCAACGGGGCCACCTTCGTGTCGGCGCGCCAGTTCTGTTTCGCCCTCGGCTGCAGCGTCTTCTACCAGTGGGCGAGCCATCGCGCCGTGATCCAGAACAAGACCGAGCGAACCGGCGCGATCGTAAGCTCGCTCACGAGCGTCGCGCTCGTCGAAGGCCACGTGGTCGACTTCGACGGCGAGGTCGTGAGCGACGAGCGCGAAGGCTATCTTCTTCCGCTGTCGCTCGCCGTCCGCCTCGCCGGCGAGCTCAAGCTCGGCAAGATCACCGAGCGCAGGACGGAAATCGCGATCAAGTCGCCCGAGCCGGCCGGCTCGAGCTTCGCGCTCAAGACGATCGTCCTAGACCCGGGACACGGCGGCAACGACATGGGAACCGGCTTCGGCAGCATCTACGAGAAAGACGTCACGCTCGTTTACGCGATGAGGCTCCGGGACGAGATCATGAAGGCCCTTCCCGACGTGAAGGTGATCCTCACGCGCGAGGACGACCGCTACGTGAGCCTGCCCGACCGCGCCAAGCTCGCCAACTCGCTCAACGCCAACCTCTTTCTCAGCATCCACCTGAACCACGCGACCAACCCCAAGGTCGAGGGAACGGAAACTTACATCCTGAGCCCCGACGCCACCGACGACGACGCCAAGCGCACCGCGCTCCTCGAAAACGACACCTGGCTCAAGAGCGCCAAGATCGGCGACGCCGGAAACACGATCCGTTCGATCCTCGTCGACATGGAGCAGACCAAATACATCCAGAACAGCGCGCTCGTCGCGTCGATGATCCATCAAGACCTGTCGCCGCTCGGCAAGACCCACGGCCTGAAGACCCGCGGCGTGAAGCAGGCGATGTTCTACGTGCTGTCGCAGGTCGCCATGCCGTCGACGCTCGTCGAGATGGGCTTCCTGTCGAATACTGGGGATCGCAGTCGCATGATGAATGTGCTATTCCGGGATGACTTCGTGAGCTCGCTCGTCGCGGCGCTCAAGCGCTATGCCGACAAAGTAAAAGTCCCTGAGAAGGAGAATTGAGATGCCCCAGCCGAAACGGTCCTACGATCGCGCCACCACCGCCACGCGTCCGGTGACGATCACGACGAACATCAACGAGTACGCCGAAGGCTCGGCGATGGTCGAGTTCGGCCGCACCAAGGTGCTCTGCACCGCCTCGATCGACGACACCGTCGCCCCATGGCTCAAGGGCAAAGGGCAGGGCTGGATCACCGCCGAGTACGGCATGCTCCCGCGCTCGACCCACACGCGCATGAAGCGCGAGCGCGACAAGATGTCGGGCCGCACGCACGAGATCCAGCGCCTCGTCGGGCGCGCGCTGCGCACGTGCCTCGACCTCAAGCGCATCGGCGAGCGCACGGTCACCATCGACTGCGACGTCATCCAGGCCGACGGCGGCACGCGTACGGCGGCCATTACGGGCGGCTACGTCGCGCTCGCGCTCGCCGTTCGCAAGCTCGGCAAGGCGCAGGGCTGGGCCGAGCTCCCGCTGCTCGACCAGGTCGCGGCCGTCAGCGTCGGCCTCAAGGGCGGCCAGATCCTCGTCGACCTCGACTACGAAGAGGATTCGTCGTGCGACGTCGACATGAATTTCGTCATGACGGGCAAGGGGTTGTTCGTCGAGATTCAGGGTACGGCGGAACATCAGCCGTTCTCGAAAACGGATATGGATAATATGACTCATGCGGCGATGGCGTCGCTGCTGCAGCTTCATGAGATTCAGCGGGCTGTTTTGAAGGAGGGTTGAGGCGTTGAGGCATGGGCCATGGGGGTAGGCATGTGGCATCGAGGCATGTGTAGTGAGGGCGTGTGCCTCTGCATTTGGTTTCTAACCCCCATCACCCATCTCTCAGCGCCTCGTGCCTACCCCCATGGCCCATGCCTCAACGCCTCATGCCTTCTTTTAGCGCAGGTGATATCGGACGCTCGTAACCACGACGCCTTCTTTAAAAGCCAGCGCCGCGCGCATCAGCAGCGCCGTCTGATTGTGCAACAAATTATGCCACCAGCGCGCCGTGACGAACTCCGGCACCAGCACCGTGACGTGCTCGTCCTGCTCGGCGAGCGCCACCTCGTCGACGTATTTGAGCAGCGGCGCGAGGATGGAGCGGTACGGCGACTTGAGCACGACGAGCGGCACGCCCTCGCCCCAGGTCAGCCAGTTTTCCTGGAGCGACGCGGTGAACGCCGGGTCGATCTCGACATAAACGGCGCGGACGTCGGCTGAGATCGACTGCGCGTAGTGGAGCGCCTCGATCGTGCCTTTGTGCAGTCCGGCCATGGGCAGGATGACGACGTGATGGCGCGCTTTCGGGCCCACGTGCTCGGGCAGCGCGCCGATGAGCGTGAGCTGCTTGCCGACGTCGAGGTAGTGCCGGTTGATCGCGCGAAAGATCGAGATGATGATCGGGATCGCCAGCGTGATGATCCAGGCGCCGCTCACGAACTTCGTGACCGTGAACACCACCGTCACGACGCCGGTGAGCACGCAGCCGACGGCGTTCACGACGGCTTTCGGAATCCAGCCCGATTCTTTCTCGAGATACCAGTGCCGCACCATCCCCGCTTGCGAGAGCGTGAACGAGAGGAAGACGCCCACCGCGTAGAGCGGGATGAGCGCGTGGGTGCTGGCCTTGAACATGACGATCAGCAGCGACGCGAGCAGGCCGAGCGCGAGCACGCCGTTCGAGAAGACGAGCCGGTCGCCCTGGGTCATGAGCTGGCGCGGAAGGTAGCGGTCCTTGGCCAGGATCGACGAGAGGCGCGGGAAGTCGGCGTAGCTCGTGTTGGCCGCGAGCACGAGGATGGCCATCGTCGTGAACTGGATGTAATAGTAGAACGGCGAGGTGCCGACCACCGAGCGCGTGAGCTGCGAGAGCACCGTCTCGGTCTCGTTCGGCACCACGCCGTGGTAGTGCGCGAAGAAGGTGATGCCGAAGAACATCACCGCGAGCATGCACAGCATGACCATCAGCGTGATCGCCGCGTTCCTCGACTCGGGGTGCTTGAAAACCGGGATACCGTTGCTCACCGCCTCGACGCCGGTCATGGCCGTGCAGCCGGAAGAGAACGCGCGCAGCAGCAGAAACAGCGTGAGCCCGTGCACCACGGGCAGCTGCGGCGGATCGATGTGCGTGAACGAGCCCGCCGACAGCTTGTACGCCGCCACCGCGAGCAGCGCGAACACCCCGACGACGAACGCGTAGGTGGGGATCGCGAAGACGGTCGACGACTCCTTGAGCCCTCGCAGGTTCATCACCGTGAGGATGAAGATCGCCGCCAGGCAGATCGGCTGCGAATGCGGCGCGAGCCGCGGAAACGCGGACACGAGCGCCTCGATGCCGGCGGCGACGCTGACGGCGACGGTGAGCACGTAGTCGGTGAGCAGGGCGGCGGCCGCGGCGAGCCCCGGCATCTCGCCGAGGTTTTCGCGCGCGACGATGTAGGCGCCCCCGCCGCTCGGGTAGGCGTAGATCGTCTGGCGATACGAGATCACCACGATGAGCAGCAGCCCGATGATCGCCAGCGAGATCGGGATCGCGAGATAGAGCGCCGCCGAACCGGCGAGCATCAGGACGAGCAGGATTTCTTCCGTCGCGTACGCGACCGACGAGAGCGGGTCGGACGAGAACGTCGCGAGCGCGCGGGTTTTCGAAAGCCGCTGGTGGTGCGCCTCAGCGCTTGGAATCGGGGTGCCGACTAAAAGCTTTTTCAGATTCTTGAGCGAGTCCAAGCACTGGCCTTCCCATATTGATTCTTGAGGGAGTGGCCGCGCGTGGTGAATCCACGGGGGCTTCCCCTTCGACGCTGACGAGGTTAGCTGACGGGCTCGGGCCGAAAGAGTTGCCCTACGCTAGGACTAGCGATTCGCCCCTAAAGATTGGGTCCCCCGCTTCCCTTTTTGAAGGGAACTAAGCGATTTGAGTACATGGCTACGTTACGCCCCGTGCTTTTTCGTGGCAAGGGGGTTGTGGCATGGGCCATGGGGGTAGGCACGAGGCGTTGGGGTGGGGGTGTTGGGGCGTTGGTATCACTGGGGTTTTGTTGCTCGGCATAGGCAGTTTAGTGAACCGCCCAGGGTATTTTTCAGCTCGTTCACCTTTTCGTTCTTCAGGTCGATGATGTCGAAGATCGCTTCGCACTCTCGGAAAGAGCTCAAAGCGGTGCGATAGAAACGAAAACGATCTTTGGGGGTGTAACGACCGCTTCCTTCCCTGAGATTCAAAGTGATCGACGCCGAAGCGCGATCGAGTTGATCCTTCAAGTCAGGTGGCACGTCGAGCGTTCGACAGAGACGAGCAAACTGAACCGAAAACTCATAGGTACGAAATTTAACCTGCATGACGCCGTACAATGCAAACAACATGCATGATGAGGTACGCCCTCAACGCCCCCACCCCGACGCCTCGTGCCTACCCCCATGGCCCATGCCACAAGCCCCAGCCCACTCCCCAAAAAGCACAAGACCCCTCCTCACAATATGAGAAGGGGTCTTGTGTTACTGCACCCGTGGCAGGCTCACTGAGCCATCGCATACGTACCGCATGTACCCGCTTGCACTTCCAAGCTTCGTCCGAGGCGTGTGTCCACTTTCTTCGAGAGAGAAAGTAGAGCACCCCGGTACCCTGATGCAATCGGTAGGAAGGTACCGAGGTGCTCAGAGGTGGGTGGGTACAGCTCCGCTGCCATCAGGCAACTTGTCGGAGAACCGGCGCTTTAAGCGACGTTGCTCCGAATGCCTTGAGACTTCAGCCAGAGCTGGTAATGCTCGAGCTTTCTCTCGAAATCGAGAACCCGTTCGCCGGTCTTCGTGATGAGACCGAACTTGAACTGGCGAAAATGCTCTTCACAAAAATTGAAGCGCGTGTCCTTTTCCTTGCACGTGGTGGCGTGGCAGCCGACCTTCGCGCCGACTGAACCTTTGCCGCCACCGCTCGGAGCCATCTGCGGCTTCGGCGCGTGCTCGGCCGGCGGTGCGCCCGCCGGTTTCTTGGAATCTGCTGGTGTACCCGGTTTGCTCATCTTGCGTTCCCCTTTATCCCTACGCTCACTAAACCTATCGGCAGAAGCTTCCCAAACTTTAGCGATTAAGTCAGGTATTGGTTGGGCCCCGAAACTCCGCGTAGCTCCACGCGAAGGTTTATTTCTAGGCACAAGTTGCCTGGCTAGGAATCCCGGGTAGACTTTTCGGCCATCAGCCAACGGACGGCTAAATCGGTTTTAAAACGCAGTACCACTGGTGAGCGCCGCCGCTGGCGCCGCTCACTTCCATGGATTCCAGGGGGTATTTAGATGGGTAAGATGCTTTACGCCGCGATCGTCGCGGGATTTCTTTGTTCCTTCAGCCTGGCCTTCGGCCACCAGGCCTCGTTCGAAACGGTGGCGCGCAACCCGAACTGGGTTCGCCTCAAGGCAGCCGACAAGTTCGAGCGCAGCAAGATCGCCGATCTCGGCATCAGCATCGAGTCGGTGACAAGCGATTCCGTCTACGGTCTCGTTTCGGACGAGCTGCTCGCCAAGCTCCGCAAGAGCGGCGTACCGATCCTCGAGACGTTCAAGGTGTCGAGCCCCGTATCGGGCACTGACTTCCCGTCCGACGACATGCGCTTCCATAACTATGCGCGCATGACCCAGGCGCTCGACGAGCTCGTCGCGACGTATCCCAATCTGCTGAAGAAGTTCAGCATCGGCAAGACGCTGCAGGGCCGCGACATCTGGGGCGTGCAGGTGAACTCTTCGGCCGCCGCGCGCGCCACGCTCGGCGACGACACGTTCTCGGCCAAGCCGGGCATCGTGTTCATGGGCAACCACCACGCCCGCGAGCACGTGAGCGCCGAAATCCCGCTCATGCTCCTCGAGCACCTGGCGAAGAACTACGGCGTCGACAAGGACCTCACGGCCCTCATCGACAAGCGCGACATCTACGTCATCCCGATGGTGAACCCCGACGGCGTCGAGTACGACATCTCGACGGGCTCGTACAAGTGGCAGCGCAAGAACATGCGCCCCAATCCCGACGGCGGCTCCAGCTACGGCGTCGACCTCAACCGCAACTACGGCTTC
>JACQAX010000248.1 GCA_016194795.1 Deltaproteobacteria bacterium
CGGGCCTTGCCACCTTGGCCGGCGAGCAGCCGACTGATGCGGGCGAACGGCCCATGGTCCCAGTGTTTGGCGACGAGCTCGGCGATCGCCGGGCTGGGCGAGCGCACGTCGGCGGCCCGGAGGTAATGGGTCATGACGTAGAGCGCGGTCACGCGCTCGGCCTCGAGATCTTCTTCGATGTGCTCGTCGCCGCTCAGAAGCTTCTTTGCTTTTTGATAAGCCGCGCGATGCGCCTTCGGAATCTCGGCGTCGTCGACGAAGCGTGAGATCCCCTTGGCATGCGCGGCGAGATAAGCCCGCACGTCGGCCACGAGCACGAGCACGCCGCCCAGCACGGGATACGACTCGCGGCATCCGCCGCACTCGACCGCATGCTCCGCGCCGCGAAGCTCCGCGCTCTCACACGACGGACAAATGAGAAACTGCAACGTATCGCGCAGCAAGGTACTGCCAGTTTACCCGCCCTGGCTCATCGCTTGCAAGCCACAGAAGAGATTGGAGGAGACGCTCATGGCAATCGAAGCTGAAAAGAACCCCATCAAGGACACCGCCCCGGTGGAGGGCTCGCCCAAGGACCTCGACGAGGCGCTCGCGCACGTGAAGGAGATCGCGCAGGACTACGCCGACGACTTCATGAAGCTCGCGCAGGACAACGTCTCCGCGCTCCTCGAACAGGTACAGGCCGGCGTGAAGTCGATCGAGAAGCGCCCGCTCATCCCGGTGCTCGCCGGCTTCGCCGCGGGCTGCGCGCTCGGCGCGGTCGTCAGCAAGCGGCGCCTTCGCCTGCTTCAGTAGCGAAAGCCGACGAAGGCGGCGACCTCGGCCCAATGGCGGCTGAACTCGAGCTTATCGCCCGAGGGCGTCGTGACGCTGCCCGAGGAAGACAGGTAGATGACCTGTCCACCGGTAAGCAGCGAGTTTCCGAGGTCGACGTCGACACCGACGCGCGGCGACCAGGCGAAGCTCGACGGCGAATCGGACGACGAGCCCCAGTTGGGGCTCGTGGCCTTGTCGGTTCCGACCGACGTGTGCAGCAGGCCGAAGCCGAGCCCCGCCCAGTAAACCACCGAGCCGGCCGCACCGAGGAGGCGCGGCACGACGAGCAGCGAGACCTCCCGGTCGGCGGCTTCCGCCGAGCTGGAGTTCATGTACGGCCGATAACTGACCGCGCCGCCCAGGCTGAAATACGGCGTGAGATCGACGTCGACCTCGGCGCCGACGACGATGCTGCCGGGGTCCTTGGAGTTGAGCGAGAGGTTCGTCGACCCGGTCCGCGTGAAGGTCGACTGGCTGGCCAGCGAGAAACCCAGGATGGCCACCGCTCGGCCGGTTTTCCGGTTCGCGGGGCCGGTGATGGTGCGAACCGCGCCGTCGCCGAACGCGTCGGCTCCGAGTGTGGCGAACGCGCAGGCTGAGACGACGAGCAGGCTGAGTTGGCGGGTCATGGGCTAGAGTTTAACCCGAGATCGCTCCCAACCCAAGATTGCTTTCTTGCGCGTCGTCCCCCACCGGTATTCGCCGATCACTCCCGACTCACGGATCACCCGGTGGCACGGGATGAGATAGGCGATCGGGTTCTCGGCGACCGCCGAGCCGACGGCGCGCGCCGCGCGCGGGGCGTCGATCCACCGGGCAAGATCGCCATAGGAGACGACGTGGCCGCTCGGGATGCGAAGAAGCGCCTCCCAGACCTTGAGCTGAAAGCGGGAGCCGGCCACGAGAAGCTTGAGGCCACCGCCCTTTTGCTTGGCCGAAAAAACCTGCCCGGCGACGGTCTTCGCCAAGCGAGGCGCCTCGGCGAGGCGCGCGCCAGGCCAACGCTCCCGCAGCTCCGCCAGGGCTTGCGCCCGCGTGAGCCCCTCGCCGAGAAAGGTGAGCCCTACGAGTCCGCGCGCGCTCGTCGCGACGAAGCAGTCGCCGAACGGCGACTCCGCCACGCCGTACCCGAGCTCGAGTCCCCCGCCGCGCGCTTTCACCTCGCCGGGAGTCATCGCATCGACGCTCACGAGCAGGTCATGCAGCCGGCCCGCGCTCGAAAGCCCGCACTCGTAGGCCACGTCGAGCACTGAAGCCCGCGACTCGCGCAGCCGCTCGCGCGCGTGCTCGGCCGTGAGAAACTGGAGAAAACGCTTCGGGCTCACGCCCGCCCAGCGGGTGAACAGGCGCTGGAAATGAAACTCGCTCATGCTCGACGCCCGCGCCACCTCGGCGAGGCTCGGCTGCGCCAGGCGGCGGCTTTCCAGGTAACGGATGGCTTGCTCGACTCTGCGGTAATCGCTCGGCATGGGACCCGTTGTACCCGAGCGCGGCTCAGCGATCCACCCGGTTCTTGCGCAGATAATCGAGGAAGGCGCGAAGCTTTTCGGCTTTTTTTGAGCCGGGCGCCACGCCAGGTCCGGCGCCGCCTCCCATCGTTTTGGATTTTTGGATTTTGAGAGGCTTTGAGGCGATCCGCTGCGGCGACAGGCCCCCTGTCAGCCCAGATCGCGACAGCGGCTCGACCGTATCCCTCGTCTCGGGCACCGCCACTGGACGCGGGCAAAGTCCAAAAATCCAAAACTGTGGGAGGCGCGGCGAGGGTCGGGACCGTCCGCTCCCCCCGCTTACCGCGCGCGGTAGCCGACGGCGCACCAGTACGGGAGCGCCTCGCTGAAGGTGATGCGCTCGAGCCCGGCGGCCGTCATCATCTTCTCGATCTCGACGCGCGAGAAGCGCTGTTCGAGCTTGGTGCCGAAACGGTCGAGGGCATCGGTGCGCATCGTATAGAAGCTGCGGTCACGGTAGATGTACAATGGCATGTTGCGCGCGTTCAGCCCGAGACGCTCGGCAAGCTGCGCGGCGCGCGCCAGCGGGAAGTAGATGCCGGCGGCGATCGCCTGGCTCAAAGCGTAGCGCAGTGGCAGCGGCGAGCTCGACGTCGTGTAGCGCAGGAGCTCGCTCGTTCTCCAGAGCGCGCGGTACCAGGCCGGGCGGTTGTCCATCGCGTAGTAGAGGTACAGCAGGAAGGGCGCGCCGACCTTCAGCTTGCGCACGCAGGCCGCGAGGCCGGCCTGGGTGTCGGGCACGTGGTGGAGCACGCCGAGCGAGTACCCGAAATCCATCGACGCGTCGGCGAGCGGGATCGCATCGACGCTCGCGTGGTGGAACTCGCAGTTGGCCACGCCCTCGCGGGCGAGGTTGCGTCGGGCCACGCCGAGCGCCTGCTCCGAGGCGTCGACGCAGTGGAGCGTTCCCACCCGCGGCGCCACGCACGCCGCCCAGCGGCCGCTGCCCGAGCCGAGGTCGAAGCCCACCGCCCGCGCCGGGAGCGCCGCCCACGGAAAAATCCCGAAGTAGCTCTTGAAGATCTCCCCGCGCTCCTCGTCGGAGAGCGCGCGCTGATCGAAGCGGCTCCATTCGTCGCCGAAACCCCTGACCGTCCTGGCATCCTGGTTCTTGCTCATGCTTTAGCGGCTCCCAAAACCTTCTCGACGCCCGCGATGAACTTCGGCGCGGTCACCGCGAGACAGTAGCGCTCCTCGACGCGCTTGCGGCTCGCCGCGCCCATGCGCGCGCGCAGCTGGCGGTCGTCGTACAGCCGTTCGAGCGCGCGCGCCCACTCGTGGGGCCGGCTCGCGAGAAAACCGTTCACCTCGTCGACGACGATCTCGCGGTTGACGCCGACGGGCGAGGCGACGACGGGTAGCCCGCACGCCATGTACTGGATGAGCTTGAAGCCGCACTTGCCCCGCGACCAGGCGTCGTCGGTCAGCGGCATCACGCCGACGTCGAAGCCCAGCAGGTCGGCCACCTCGCGCTCCTCCGACCAGGGCCGGTACTCCACGGGAAGGCCGGCCAGCTTCGCGTCGCCTGCCGCGGCACCGACCACGACGACGCGCACCGAGCGTCCGCGCGCGAAGTCGCGCAGCACGGGGGCGAGCTCGGCGAGATACGCACCGGTCGAGGGCGAGCCGATCCAGCCGATCGTGAACGGCGCGCCGCTCTCGCGCGAGAAATCGCGCGTGCGCGAGTAGACGGCGAGATCGACGACGGTGGGCAGATACTCGACGCGCGGGTTGAAGCGGCGCGAGTACTCGACGAGGTAAGGCGAGCCGGCGAAGACGAGCGCCGCGCCCTTCAGCGCCGCTCCGATCTTTCCGCCGAGCAGCCAGCGCACGGGCGCCCGCTGGCTCAGGTCGTAATAATGAAAGATCGGGTCGTCGTAATCGTAGACGAAGCGCACGCCCGCGGCCGCGAACGCGCGCTCGAAGAGCGCCGGCACGTACGGAAAAAGCTCGACTCCGATGACGACCAGGTCGAAGTCGCGCACGCGCGCCAGCACGCGCAGCCTCCGGGCGGCGGCGCGGATGATCGCCAGCGGCGCGCGGCGGCCCGTCCTGAAGCGCTCGTCGAGGTACTGCTCGTCGAGCAGGCTGGAGACCTCGCACTCGAAGCCCGCGCGCTCGAAGTAAGGGAGGTACTGTTCGATTCGGTAACGGAACGAGGCAGCCTTTCGTCCGTACTTGTGGAGAAACAAGATGCGCATCTTCTGAAAGTATAACTCAAGTACCACTCAAGACCCTCATGCGCGATGAGTCACGACTTTTGAGTTAACTAAAATGCCGCGTTTTCCTTTGACAGAACAACACGTCGTTCTTAGTTTTTTCGAATCTTAAGGGGGACCTCTATGATCATGACCGCACTCTTGGCGGTGGCCGTTGGCCACGCCGCCAATACGACTCCGCATTTCCAAATTGAAAACGTTGGCCGCTCTGCCAACGGAAATCGCCAGATCGGCCTCAAGACCACGCCCGACGGCAACGTGCACGTCGTGTACACCGGCTGCACCGACGGGCCGTGCAAGAACGACGAGCTTTTCTACTCGATGAAGAGCGCCGACGGCAAATGGGCCACGAGCGTCGTCGACGACGACAAGAAGCAGACGGGCTGGGCGGCGACTCTCGAGGTCGACGCGAGCGGCACCCTCCATGTCGCTTACAGCAACCACTACAAGTTCCCCACGCTCCGCTACGCGACCAAAAAAGCGGGCGGTGCCTGGGAAAAGCAGGTCGTCGGAAAAACCGCCGGCGGCTACTGGACGTCGATGGCGCTCCGAGGCGACGAGGTGCTGGTCTCCAATACGAGCTTCCCGTCGAACGACGTCTCCAAATCCGCGCTCCAGCTCGCCACGCTCTCGCGGGGCGCCTGGTCGTTCAAGGAGCTCGACAACAGCTTCAACGCCGGCTGGTTCACCCAGCTCGCGCTCGACAAGGATAACCTTCCGGTCATCACGTACGTCTCGGAGGCCTACCCCAACGGGGCTCTGATGCTCACGCGCCAGCTCGCCGACGGCACCTGGAAGACCGAGAAGCTCGACGACGACACGGTCAAGCACTCGCTCGCCATCGACGCCAAGGGCTTCATCCACGTCGCCTACAACCGCATGGACGAGAAGTTCATGAAGACGCGCGATCTGATGTACGTCACGAACGCCCCCGACGGCGAGTGGCACCGCACGCTCGTCGAGGGCGGCGAGTACAGCCAGCAGGACACCGGCCACTTCCCGTGCCTGAAGATCGACCCGAAGGTTTCGTGGGCGACGCTCATTCTGGCCGCGCTGCTCGCGTCTCTGCTGCTTCTGGCAGCCGAGGCGCGGGCGGCGGCGCAGAAAGAGTGGACGTTTCTCGTCTTCCTGAACGGCAACAACAACCTCGACACCTGGGCCTTCGAGAACCTGCTCGAGATGGAGAAGATCGGCTCGACCGACCGGGTGAACGTCGTCGTCCAGTGGGCAAGCCTCGAGCGGAAGAAAACCGTCCGCCTGCTCGTCGGCAAAGGCAGCTCGCCCGTCCTCGAAGACCTGGGCGCCGTCGACATGGGCGACTACCGCACGCTCGTCGACTTCGTGAAGTGGGGCGTGGATAAGTTTCCCGCGCAAAAATACTTCATCGACGTCTGGGACCACGGCACCGGCTGGCACGACACGAAGATCAAGATCGGCGACATCAGCCACGACGAGGTCACCGGCCACTGGATCACCACCGAGCAGCTGGCGCTGGCTCTCGACGAATCGGCGAAAATCATCGGCCACAAGGTCGACCTCTACGGCTCGGACGCCTGCCAGATGGCGATGGCCGAGATCGCAAGCCAGGTCGCTCCGTCGGTGGACGTCTACGCCGGCTCGCAGATCGACACGCCGCTAAGAGGCTGGCCCTACACGCAGCTCCTCGAGAAGTGGAACGCGCTCGCCGACGCCTCGCCCGAGAACGTCGCCAGGCTCCTGCTCGCCGAGTACATCCGCTCGTTCAGCGGCGGCGTGCACGGCAAGAAGGACGCGACCTTCGCGGTCTACGACCTCTCGCGCCTCGCGCCTTTCGAGGAGGCGATGAGCGGGCTTACCGCGAGCCTGATCTCCGCGCGTCGTGGCATGCGCCCGAAAGTCGTCGACGCGCGCATCAAGGCGATGACGATCACGAGCGACTACAAGGACCTGCTCGACTTCCTCGATCAGCTCGAGGCGGTCAACGCGATCGGCGCCGGCGGCATCGCCCGCGCGGCGGTCGCTCGCGTGCGCGAGACGGCGGCGCGCCTGGTGGTCGCCAACGGCTCGACGGGCCGCTACCCGATGGCCAGCGGCCTCTCGATCTGGCTGCCGCACTACGTGAAGTCGTTCGACAAGTACGTCGCGCGCTACAAGGCGCTGTCGTTCTCGAAGGCGACGCATTGGGAGGAGGGCATGCGCCCCTATCTCGACGCGAAGCCGCTCGAGCTCGAGCAGCGCGAGCCCGCTCCGGACGCCGCGCTCTCGGCCCCGCTCGACCACTATGCCGACGTCCAGAGGTTTCTCGCCGAGCTCGCGCGGGCGCATCCGGCGAACGCGCGCCTCATGCAGATCGGCGTCTCCGACAGCGGCCAGGTGATCGAGGGCCTGCGGCTCGGCAACGGCCCGGTCGCCAACCTCGTCGTCGCCACCCACCACGGCAACGAGTACGGCTCGACCGAGGTCGCCAAGGCTCTCGCGGCTTCGCTCGCGGCCGAGCCGATCGCCGGCCAGACCGTCTACGTCATTCCCGTGCTCAACACGCAAGGCTACGACCAGAAGAAGCGCGGCGAAGACTACGACACGAGCTCGCAGGACCCGAACCGCGACTACCCCGGCCCGTGCGGCACGGCCGGGCCGTTCAAGCTGCGCTCGACGTGGAGCCTCGCGCATTTCGTCGCCGAGGCCCGCATCGTGACCGCGGCGACGCTCCACACCTTCCACCCCGCGGTCGTCTGGCCGTGGGGCTTCGGCACCCGGGAGTTCGACCCGCCGGGACTCGAGGAGTTCCGGCGCCTGGCCACCACGGCGACCTCCGAGAGCCGCTATCCGGTCGGCAACTCCACCGATCTGATCTATCCGGCCGCCGGCACCTTCGAGGACTTCGCCTTCTCGGAGTATGGGGTGTGGCCCCTGCTCTTCGAGCTGGGCCACACGCACAAACCCGCCGAAAGCGACATCCAGGAGCTCATCCGCGTGAACGTCCCCGGACTTCGACGGATGCTCGAACAGGCCCCGAGAGAGAGGGCCGCCCTGCACCGTTTTACGGGCAAATGCGACGCTCCCGGCTTCGATCCACACCTGGAATAAATTGTTGACTGTTTTTATCAATTAAGATAAGGACTCCGGATGTTTACCGCCCTTCTGGCTTTGGCCGCTCTGAGCGGCGCGCATGCCTCTCTCGAAGACTTCTGCGATCGCCCTTACGAGGCCATCTGCGGCGAGGATGACGAGGCCGAGACCGAGCGCGACCGCAAGGTTGAGCAGATCAAGCAGCGCATCTCCCGCAAGGCCCACGAAGCGGCCGGCCCGAACGCGCCTTTGAAGCGTTACTACCAGGAGCTCATGGCCGCCCTCAGAGCCGAGCTCGGCGAAGCCCATAAGGCGCCCGCGTTCCACTTCGAGCGCATCCGCGCGCGTCTCGTGCCGGCGGTCAAGACGCTCCGCCACGTCTCGGCCGACGAGGCCGACGACATGCTCGCCAACCTGGCGCGCGTGAAGTTCATCGACGCGCTCCAGCTGCTCTCGAGCCCCGCCAAGGACGAAGAGCAGCTCGCCGCCACCGTCCGCAAGGACTGCGGCGACGACGGCATGATCGACAACGCCTTCGCCTTCGACCACGAAGGCGAGCTTTACGTCGTCGTCTGCCCGGGCGCGGCCGTCGCCGCCCTCGGCCCCGACGATCGCACGCTCAAGTCGACCGAGCTCGCCCTCGCCGGCGTCGTCTGGCTGCTCGGCCACGAAACCGGCCACCACATCGACGCGAGCGACCATCCCGTCATGTACGACAAGCTCAAGGCCTGCCTCGCCGACAACTACGCGAGCGAGCTCAAAAGCCGCGACCTCGACGGCTACATGAGCGAGATCAGCGCCGACTACTGGGGCACCGAAGAGCTCGCCGCC
>JACQAX010000249.1 GCA_016194795.1 Deltaproteobacteria bacterium
CCTCACCAAGGCCATCATCAAGAAGCTCGCGCTCGCCGCCGCCAACCCGAACCTCAAGGGCCGCCCGATCGTCATCTACTTCGACGGCACGCCCGGCATCGGCAAGACCGAGATCGCCAAGGCCGTCGCCGAAGCGCTCTTCGACGACCAGTCGCGCCTTACGCGCATCGACTTCAACGAGATCGTCGACCTCGGAACGCTCTATCGCTTCGGCATCGAGAAGATGAACGCGGCGATCAAGACGAACCCCGAGAGCCAGGTCATCCTCTGGGACGAGCTCCACCGCATCACGCACACGCCTTCGAAGCAGCTCATCGAGAACACGCTCATGAACGTGATCGACGAGGGCAAGCTGCCGAAGTCGCCCGACAGCCAGGAAAAGATCGAGATGCCGGGCGCCACGGTCATCATCGCCACGGGCAACATGCTCGAGCTCGCGCTCAAGCCGGGTGCCCGCTCGATGACGAACCGCGAGCTTATGGCCGAGTTCCGCCTGATCATGCGCCACCCGGAGCAGTTCCTCGCGGTGTTCGAGAAGTCGTTCGGCGGCGCGTTCCGCTCGCGCCTCGGCGCCCCGTTGCTCTTCTCGCCGCTCACCGACGACGAGGTCGACGTCCTGCGCGACCGTCTCTTCGAGGAGAACACGAAGATCATCCGCGCCAACGGCGTGAAGAAGGTCGAGCTCTCGAAGTCGGCGAAAGAGTTCTTCACCAAGGAATACGTGCCGCTCGAAGGCGGCCGCTGGATCCGCCGTGCGATGGAGATGTACGTCGAGAACGCGCTCGTCGCCGAGATCGTCGGCAGCGAAGGCAAGTACGAAGGCGTCTCGATCGAGATCGTCTGGGATGAAAAAGCCCGCCAGCTCAAGGGCGAAGTGAGCCGCGACGGCAAGGTCGTCGAGACGCTCAAGCTCGCCGACGTGCCCCGCACGAAGTCGGACTACCACCCGGACGTGAAGGAAAAGACGGCCTGGAAGACCAGCGCGCACGAGGCCATGGGCCACGCGCTCGTCCGCACGGTGCTCTACGGCGCCGACGCGGTCGCCGAGATCAACACGTTCGGCGGCGGCGAGGGCGGCTGGATGGAGCCGAACACGTCGGCGGCCGGCGAAGAGATGTACCAGGGCACGAAATCCGGCATCAAGCTCATCGCCGTGATGCTGGCCGGTCACATCGCCGAGCTCAAGGCGCTCGGCGTGTCGGCCAACGGCGCGAGCTCGGACTTCGAGCGCGCACGCTCGGTCGCGCAGACGATGCTGCTTGACGGCAGCATGCCCGACATCGCCCCGATCGCGGTCATCAAGAACCCGTCGACGGGCCAGATCGACATGTCGGAAGCCAAGAAGCAGGAGCTCGAGAAGAAGGTCACCTTCCTGCTCGAGTACTCCGCGAAGATCGCCGAGATGATCATCGACAAGAACCGCGAGCTCGGCGACACGGTCGCCAAGGCGCTGCACGACGCTCCCGACATGCACATGACGGGCGACGACTTCCGCAAGCTCGTCGAAGGCAAGATGCAGCCGCTGGGCGACCACGAGATGGAGTCGGCCCGCCAGTACGCGGTACAGGCCACCGAGTTCAAGTCGACCCTGAGCTGCGCGACGCTGCTCACCAAGGCGGAAGCCGTTCCGGCCAAGGGCACGAGCAAGTTCAAGGCGTTCTGGCAGTGGCTGACGCGCTGGTTCCGCTGAGGGCTAGCTTTTCAGGGACAGGAGCAGCTCGGCCGCCGAGTTCTCGTCGTTCATGACGAAGACGTGGATGCCGGGCGCGCCCGCGGCCACGAGCTGCTCGCAGAGCTTGAGCGTGTACTCGAAGCCGATCTTCTTGCCGTCCTCTTTCGAGGTGGCGCTCGCGAGCTTGTCCATGAACGCCTGCGGGATTTTGATGCCGAACTCTTTCTTCTTCGTCATGCGCTCGGCGGTGGCCAGCTGGGTGACGATGCGAAGCCCCGGCAGCACGGGCGCGTGGATGCCTCGCTTCGCGCAGCTTTCGAGGAACCGCGCGTAAGGCTCGGCGCTGAAGAGCATCTGGGTGATGGCGAACTGGGCGCCGTTCTCGACCTTGCGCGCGAAGTACTCGACGGCTTCGTCGTGCGGCTCCTGCTCGGGGTGGGCCGCCACGCCGATGCAGAAACTGGTCGGCGAGCCCTTCCTGAGATTCGGATTCGAGGCTTCGCCGGAGGCCGCCGGCTTGTCGAAGCCCTCGCGAACGATGTACTCGCCGCCGTTGAGGTGGCGGATCTGGTCGACGAGCTGGTAGGCGTACGAGTGCCGGTTCGGCGCGGGCTTGAAGTGGTCGGGCTTGCCCTCGGGCGGATCGCCGCGCAGCGCGAGGATGTTGTGCACGCCGAAGTAATGGTGGTCCATCAGCGTGTTCTCGATCTCCTCGATCGTGTAGTCGCGGCAGGTGAAGTGGGCGAGCGCGGTGATGTCGAAGCGGCTCTTGATGAGCTGCGCGATGGGCAGCGTGCCGCCGCGCAGGCTGCCGCCGGCGCCCTTGGTGACGCTGATGAAGTCGACCGGCACCTGCTTGAGGCGCTCGATCTGGCGCAGGATGACGTCGGTTTCCGAGCCGTTGCGGGGCGGGATGATCTCGGCCGAGCGGGTTAGCGCCTTGGCCTTGAGCAGTTCGACGATAGACGGCTGTGGAGTGCTGGCGACCATGACCGCCTGAAATTAACCCGGACGTCGCGCGGAAGTAAAGTCGGTTTACGGCGCCGAAATCGCGGTCACGTCGAGGTAAGGGATGGTGGCGGCCGCTCTGCCATATGCGACGTACGTCACGTCGAAGGGGCGCGGCTGCGACGGCGAGAGGTGGACCTCGAACGAGACCATCGGGATTCGCACCGGCTGCGCGGGCAGCGACGGCGGAATGAAACGCGTGAGGATCGCGAGCTTGAACGTCTCCCCGTCCTTGAGGAAGGCTGCTTCGCGCACGGTGATGTCGATCTTGGAGTCGGGAGCGATCGCCTCGGCGGCGCCTTGAAGCGTGATCAGGCCGCTGATGAGCGCGTAGACTTCGTCGAAACGTTCTTCGGAAAGAGCGCCCACGGCGGTTCTGATGGGAGCCAGTTCGCCGGTCGTAAGCCGGCCGGCCGCCGTTAGCTCGCCGCTGTCGACGTCGTGGGTTTCGAAGCTCGCGATAGTGCCGTTGACGGCGGTCACGAGCTGGCGACGCGTTTCAATCTTCTGCGTCACCGGATCCTTGCGGCGGAGAAGGCGGCTCGCGCCGGCGCCAATCGTCCTGGTGTTGGCCTGGAGCTTCGCCGAAACATCCTTGATCGCGGTGAGCTGGGCAGGGGTGACGTGCACCGTGAGCCCGCCCGGGGTGAGGATCGGGGCGCCGGCCTTGAGGCTTTTGTCGGAAGAGCTCGCCGGGGGGCTCGAGAAGGCCTTGCTCACGAAAGTGGCCCGTTGGGGGGCGCAGGCCGTGGCGAGAAGGCTCGCAATGCTGGTAAGTACCAATAAATTCAAGCGCATAGGTCGAGAACTCCAAAAACCGATTTCAATTTATACCAAATTAGTCAGGTATTGGCAAGGGCTCGCTTTTTTGATACTTGAAGGCGGTGATCAAGGTCATCTTCGAAAATGAAAACTTCGTCGTCGTCGACAAGCCCGCGGGTTGGCTCTCGGTGCCCGGGCGCTCGGCCGGCGCCGATCCGCGCCCCTGCCTGAGCCACGAGCTGCGTGCGCGTTGGGCGGGCGCGTTGCCGGTGCACCGGCTCGACGGCGAGGTCTCGGGCGTGATTTTGTTCGCGCTCGGCGCCGACGCGCATCGTGCGGGCAACGCCTGGTTCGAAGGGCGGCTGGTGAAGAAGAGATATCTCGCGCTCACGGAGGGCGCGCCGCCGCCCGACCCCCGTGAGGCGAAGCTCTGGGAGTGCCGCCTTGCGCGCGGGAAAAAGCGCGCCTTCGAGGCGCCGCACGGAAAACCGGCCGTCACGCGCGCGCTCTGGCTGCGGCAGCGCAACGAGCTCGATGCGCAAGAGTGGCTGCTCGAGCCGCTTACCGGTCGCTCGCATCAGCTGCGCTACGAGCCTTTTCGCCACGGTCACCCGATCCTCGGCGACTCGC
>JACQAX010000236.1 GCA_016194795.1 Deltaproteobacteria bacterium
GGAATCACGCAAAGCACCCAGGGCGCGCTCGCGTAGGCGAGGATCTTGAGCGTCGTCGAGTAGGCGTGCGGCCGGTCGGCCGTTTCCTTCGTGAAGAAACGGACGGCGGCGTGGACGAGCAGGGAGCAGAGCACGAGCTTGATGACGGTCGTGAACGGCGCGAGCACGATCGCCCCGGCGCCGAAGAAGAACTCGATGGCTCGGTCGCGCAGCTGATCGAGGCTCTCGGTCGACCCGGGAGCGCCCTGCACGACGTCGCCGGCGACGCGGAAGAAATCATCCAGCCGGCTTTCAAGCGCCGTTCCGACGGTGACGCGCCAGAGGAAATTGAAGAATGACGCCAGCCACTGCACGATCACGGCGAACGCGAGCGCCACCGAAAGCGACTCGCCCCCGGCGATCCGCGGAGCATGGCTGGAGAAGAACTGCGCCGGCGTGAAGATGATGTCCCAGACCGACTGCCAGAATCGCGAAAACATCGCCATCGGCGCGCCCGGCCCGATCGGAGCGACGGCGCCGTACGATTTGCCCGGCTCGCCATCGACGCCCGCGGGCACCGGTTCGAGCACGGCGGCCACTCCGCAGTTCGGGCAAAGATCGCCGGGAAGCAGCGGGCGTACGCTCAGTTCGAGAAGACAGCGGGTGCACTGGGCCAAAAAGCGTCTCCCTATTTCTGCGTGGTTGGGGTCGCGGCCGGAACCGGCGCCTGCGCCTGGAAGTCGCCGGCCTTCGTCGGAATGGCCGATCCGCTCCCTCGTTCCATTTTAGCAAGCTCGCCGTTCGAAAGCTTCACGTAATAATCGCCCTGGCCAAGATTGGCGTACGCCGAGAACTCGCGCACGGCCTGGCCGTCCTTGCCGACGAGCTTCCACGAGGAAAGCAGGGGCGTGGCGGCGGGAACCGGGCGATTGCCCAGAAACTCCGCGACGCGCGCCGACCCGAGCTTCGTCAGGGCCTGGTCGACCGACGCCGCGTCGAAAGACTCGATCTTTCCCGACACGAGCTTCCAGGTTCCGCCGTCGAGCTTCAGCTCGTACTTGTCCTTTCCGGCGAACGACACCTTGATCGCGCCGATCTGCTCCTTCTCGGCCGCGCTGAGGAGATTATGGAAACGGAACGACTCCGCTTTCTTCGTGAAGCGCTCCACGGCAGTTCGCTCGAGGCTGACGATGTAGCTCTTGTCGCTCAGCACGCCATAGACCTTGGGCTGCCCGTCCTTGACGAAGTCGTAGACCTCGAACCGGATCGGCGAGCGCTTCGCGACCTTGATGTCGAGCGTATAGTGCGGGGTCGACGGCTTGATTCCGAGCTTCGCGGCGTCTTTCGCCTTGTTGTCGCTCTCGTATTCGTAGGCGTTCAGGAAGACGAGACCGGTGACGTACGTGTCGACGGCCTCGTTGTCGGCCGGCTGCCCGCCGGCAAGGTGCCAGTTGGAGCCCTCCTTCGCGAGCGAGATCGTGCCCCTCGGGTTTTTCAGCGTCAGGCCCTCGACTTCGCTCGTGGCGAAGTCGAAGAGCTTCTTCGAGCGCCAGTAGCTCACGGAGCGCTCGACGTTCGTCCGCGCGTAGCTCGGCACGATCCTCACCGCGTCGGATTTGACGCCCGGACCGGTGAAGTAAACGTACATGTTCTCGCCGACCGCCGCGTTGTCGCCGAGATAGACCGTGTAAGGCTCGGCGTCTTTCTTGAACTTGATCGAGGCGAAGTGCTTCTCGCGCATCGGCTTGTCGAGACCGAACTCCTTGAGCTTGTTCTCGAGGTCGCCGCCGTCCAACGGCAGGCTCTCGTGAACGGTCATCGCCATGACGCCGCTGATGAACGTCCCGACGTTACTCGCGTCGGCCTTGAACGACAGCGGCGACGTCAGCACCCACTCGGCGTTGGCCTCGCTGAGACGGCAGTGGCTCACGCACTTCAGCTCGACGTCCACGTTCTTGTCGGGCGCATGGAGCTTGAGCCACTCGGCTTCGACGTTGTCGTCGATGACGACGAGGCGCTTTTTGAGGTCCTCCTCATGGTGCGAGGCCGGCTTCTTGCGGATCTCCAGCCAGTACGCGAAGCCGCAGACGAGAAAAAGCAGGGCGGCCAGGATGAGGTTGGTGGCCGAGGATTTCGGGCGCTGGCGGGTCGGCTCGGGGCTCACAGCTTCTTCCTCCTTCTCCAGACGATCGCGCCGAAGGCGAGCGACGTGAACGGGATCATGAACTTGGCGAGGAACTTGCTGTAGGCGAGCTCCACTTCGGAGAGGTTCGCGCGCTCGCTCGACTCGTCTTTCGGGCGAATCGAGATGAGCGACTCGTCGCCGGCCAGCCAGCTCACGGAGTTCAGCACGAGGTCGGAGTTACCGCCGTAGTTCACCCACTTGTTGGTGCCGAGCTGCGAGGTGCCGACGACGACGAGGCGCGTGTTGTGCTCGGGCTTCTTGACGCCCATGCGGCTGCCCGCGACGGCAACCATGACCGTGTTGGGGCCCTGCGCGTCTTTGTTCGGGTCTTTGGTGATCTTGCCGGCCGCGAGCTCCTTGGAGAAATCCTTCTTCGCGAAGGCGTACGGCGTGCTCTTGGCGAGCCAGAACGTGGTGATCGTCGTCGGGGCGTTCTTCATGAGGTCGACCGACGAGGTGATCGGCAGAAGCGAGGCGTTCGCCGCGCCGAGCTCGCGGGTGATCGGGCTTTCCTTGGAGTACACGCCGATGATCGGCACGACGGGGCTCTGGTTGGCCACGCGGCTGGCCGGGTCGATCACGATGTTGTTGGGAACTTCGATGGACCACTGCGCGAGCAGGGCGGCCATCTCCTTGCTCTGGGGCTCGTTGCCCTTGACGTTCGGATCGAGGGCGACGAAGGCGCGGCCGCCGGCATCGAGCCAGTCGCGGATCGCGTCGACCTCTTTGTCGAAGAAAGCCTTCTGCGGGCCGAGAATCATCAGCACCGAGCAGTTGGCCGGCACCTTGGCGTCCTCGACCAGGCTGATCGCCTTCGACTCGTAATTCTGCGAGGCGAGGTTCTGGTAGATCGTGGAATAGCCGTCCGCCGTCTTGAGCGTCATGTCGCGCTCGCCGTGCCCCTGCAGGAAGCAGACGGTAAGCGCGTCTTTCAGGGCCTTGAGGATGCCGTTGGTCAGCTTCTCCTCGGTCGCGTCCTCGACGCGCGACTCCCGCTTGCCGGCCTGCACGATGATCGTGCCGTACTTCTTCACGTTGGCGGCCTTCGTGCGGATCGGCTCGCGGTCGGGGTCGACCCATTCGATCGAAAGTTTCTTCGTCTGATAGAGATAGTTGTCGATCAACGGGCGAACGGCGTCACGCTCGCCGGTCTTGATGTACGCGGTGAGACGGATGTCGTCTTTGAGGTCCTTGAGGATCTTGATCGTCTGGTCGCTCAGGCTGTGCGCCTTGTTCTTGGTGAGGTCTTTTCTCACGAAGTGGTTGGCGTTGAGATAGCTCGCCACCGCCACGATCGCGACGACGAGGCCGATCGTGAGCGAGGCGTTCGCGCCATGGCGCACGCTTCTCGTGCGCGCGGCCTCGCGCAGGGCTTTCTGGTTCAGCCACGCCAAAGCGCCGAGCAGCACGAGCAGCAGGGTCGCCAGCGTGTACGCCGCCGAGGGCACCTGGGGATAAACCCACATCACGAACAGGAGCGTGAAAGCCACGCCCCCCGAAACGATCGCCAGAACGGTGCGTGTCGCGTTTGTGTTTCTCATGGTCAGGACCTCCAGCTGTACGACTCGACGGACTTGTAGGTGAAGAACAGCCACAGCCCCGTCGCGCTAAAGTAAAACACCAGGTCTTTCGAGTTGAAAACGCCGCGCGAGAAGTCCTCGAAGTGCTCGACGATCGAGAGATAGCCGAGGAAGTCGGCGAAGCTCGCCGACGCGCTCATGGCGGCCCATTTGATGATCCACAGGAACAGGATGATGCCGAAGCTGAGGATGCCGGCGACGATCTGGTTCTCCGTGACCGACGAGGCCCACATCCCGACGGCGATGTAGACGGCCATCATGCAGATCGTGCCGAAGTAGCACGTGAAGATCACGCCCCAGTCGGGCTTGGTGGCCACGGCCAGCACGGCGCAGTACGGAAGCGTCATCGCGAGCATCAGCACCACGAAGCCGAAGGCCGAGAGGAACTTGCCGATGATGATGTCCCACCAGGTGACCGGCGCCGTGAAAAGCAGCTCAATCGTGTTGTTCTTGCGCTCCTCGGCGAAGAGCCGCATCGTGATGAACGGCACGACGAGCAGCAGGACGACGTTCATGTTGCCGTAGAGCGGCCGCAGGAAATGCTCGGCCAGGTTCGGGCCCTTGTTGCCCCCGCCCATCATCCCGCCGAAACGCTCGTACTCGCTGGTCGCCTTGAGGAAGTTCTCCAGGATCGAGGAGAACATCCA
>JACQAX010000237.1 GCA_016194795.1 Deltaproteobacteria bacterium
AGCGGCACAGCAAGGCGCGCGCGATCGACACGCGCTGGCGCTCGCCGCCCGAGAGCTCGAAGCCGCGCTCGCCCACCGAGGTGTCGTAAGCGAGCGGATGGCTCATGATGAAGCCGTGGGCGCTCGCGGCGCGAGCGGCCGCGAGAATCTCTTCCGGCGGCGCCTCGGGCCGGCCGTAACGGATGTTTTCGGCCAGCGTGCCGCGAAACAGGAACGGCTCCTGCAGCACGAGGCTGATGCGCCGGCGGAGCTCGTCCTTCGGGAGCTGGCGCACGTCGACACCGTCGACCCGGATCGCGCCGCTGTCGACGTCGTAGAACCGGCAGAGCAGGTTGATGAGCGAAGTCTTGCCCGAGCCGCTGCGCCCGACAATGCCGACGCGCGACCCGGGCGCGATGCGGAAGCTCAGGTTCTGAAGCACGGGCTGCCCACGGCTGTAGCCAAACGTCACGTCGTCGAACTCGATGGCGCCTCCCGGCGCGGCCGCGGACGACGAGGCGCCGTCGTCCCGCGCCTCGGGAAGCACGGCCGGAGCATCGAGGATCTCGAGGATCCGGTGCATCTGAGTGCTGAACTGCGTGAGCCACGTGGTGAGGTTCGTCAGGCTTCCCAGCGGGCCGTAGAACATCGACAGATAGCCGAAGAAAGCCATGAGCGTGCCGAGGCTCACCTGCCCGTTGAGCACGTTGACGCCACCGACGTACCAGACGATCCAGCCGCCGACCTGGAACACGATGGCCATCACCGGGTAGAAGACCGCCGACGTGCGGTCGACGGCGCGCCGGGCGTCGCGCAGCCCGGCCGAGATCCGGTCGAAGCGCCGCTGCTCGTGCGACTCCTGGCCGAAGGCCTTCACGACGCGAATTCCCGAGAGAATCCCGTTGAGCGTTCCGGCCTGCTTCGACGAGCGGTCCCAGAGGCGCTGGAAGCGGGGGTGGACGTAGCGCCAGTAGACGAAGGCGCCGGCGATGACGAGCGGCGCCGGCACGAGTGTCCAGAGCGCCAGATGCGGGGCAAGCCTCAGCATCATGATGAACGAGAAGAGCACCAGGAGCAGCTGCATGAAAAAGCCCGACGTCAGCTGCGTGATGAAGCTCTGCACGGCCTCGGTGTCGTAGGCGACGCGCCCGACGAGTGAGCCCGTCTCCTGCTTGCCGTAGTAGGCGAGCCCGAGCTTCTGGAGCTTGTCGACGAGCCGGCTGCGAACGTCGTACGTGAGCGAGTTGCCCACCGCGCCCGCGATGCGCCCGGTGGCGGCGGTGATCGTTCCGCGCGTGACGTGGACGAGCGCGAGCGTGGTGACGACGCCCGCGAGCAGACGGCGGGACGATTGCCCGGCAAGGAGGCGATACGGTTGGTCCGCCGCCTTGCCCGCCAAAACGTAGTCGACCAGAAAGCGAGTGAGCAGCGGCCAGGCCAGGTCAAGGAGGATGCCGAGGACGAGCAGCGCCATCATCACGGCCGAAGCGCGCCAGTACGGCCTCATCATCGCCAGTACCCGGCTCAGGGCGGCTCCGTGGTCGATGCAGCGCGGGCAGAGCTCGCCCGAAAACTCGAGCATGAGGTCGCACTTGGGGCAGCGATGTGAGTCGCGCGCGTCCTGGGTGACCGGTACGACCGGCTCCCCGCGGACGAGCTGGCCGAGGCGCACGGCGGCGCGGTCGAAGCTGAACTTGAGGCGGTTGCTGAAGCGAACCACGTCGATCCACACCGAGTCGATCTTGAGCTGCAGCAGGCCCGAGCCGATCGCCGCAATGGTGCGCACGTCGCTGATCTCGGCGGTCGTGTACAGGCAGGCCGGGTTCCGGCCGCGGGCCGGGTCGAAGAGCATCACGTGCCGGGCGGTGGCGATGAGCCACTGCGGATCGAAATCGCCGGAGGAGCCGACGTCGGCGGCGAGCGCGAGCTGCAGGTCGGCCACGCTGCAGCCGAGCTGTCGCAGCGACGCGAGAACTTCTTCGGGAGGACGGACGATCAGTTTCATCGCTCTATAAAAGTCGAGATGCGGTGCTCTTTGGAAGAGGCATTTTAAGAAATCTCAAGCCGCGCGTCCGCTGCCCAGGGGCAGCCGCTTCGTGTCGCGGCGGGCGCCTTTCTTCCCGGGCGCTCCGCGACCCACTCCATAGTAAGCGAAACCGTGGCCTCGCGCCTGGCTCATCGAGAGCGCGTTGCGCCCGTCGAAGAGTACGTGCTCGCGCATGTAGCGCTTGAGCAACGGATAGTCGGGTCGGACGAGCTCGGGCCACTCGGTGGCGAGCACCAGCCCGTCGGCGTTCTCGGCCGCCTCGTAGGCGCTCTCGCAAAGCTCGACCTCGGGGTGGAGCAGGGCGCGCGCGTTGGCGCCGGCCACGGGATCGAACGCGCGCACGCGGGCGCCGGTCCGCGCGAGCTCGCGCGCCAGGATAAGGGCGGGCGCCTCGCGGACGTCGTCGGTGTCGGGCTTGAACGCCAGGCCCCACAGCGCCACCGTGCGGCCGGCGAGGCTTGCGCCGAAATGCCGGTGGACCGCGCTCATCAGATGCGTCTTCTGCGTCTCATTGACGTCTTCGGTGGCGGCAACGATGCTCAGCGGAACGCCGGCGTCCTTGGCCGTGGCGAGAAGGGCACGGATGTCTTTCGGAAAACACGAGCCGCCATAGCCGATGCCGGCCTGGAGGAAATGCCGGCCGATACGGGCGTCGAGCGCCATCCCATGCCGCACGCTTTCGATGTCGGCGCCGAGCGCCTCGCACAGCCGCGAGAGCTCGTTCATGAAGCTGATACGGGTGGCAAGAAAGGAGTTGCAGGCGTACTTGGTGAGCTCGGCCGATACCGGATCGGTCTCCAGGATGAGGCGTTCATCCGTGACGAACGGCAGGTAGAGCTGCTTCAGGGTTTCGAAGGCCGTCTTCGAGCCCGTCCCGAGGACGACGCGCTCGGGCCGCAGGAAGTCTCGCACCGCCGAGCCCTCGCGCAGGAACTCCGGGTTGCTGACGACTTCGAACGGGTGCGCCGCCTCCGAGCGAAGCCATTCGGCCACGAGCCGGTGCGTGCCCACCGGAACGGTCGACTTGTTCACGACGATCAGCGACCCGTCCATCGCACGCGCCGTTTCCCGCGCGGCTTCCTCGAGAAAGCCGAGGTCGGCGTCGCCCTCGGCGTTCGAAGGCGTTCCCACGGTCATGAACACGACGTCGGCGCCGCGTGTTCCGTCGCGCACGGAGGTCGTGTAGCTCAAGTTGCCGCGCGCGAGGCCGCGTCGCACGAGCTGCTCGAGCTGCGGCTCGTAGATGATCGGCTTGCCGGCCGAGAGCGCCGCGACTTTCGACGCGTCCTTGTCGACGCAGCAGACGTGGTTGCCCGTCTCGGCGAAGCAGGCCCCGGCGACCGTTCCGACATAGCCAGTTCCGATGATCGTGACTCGCATTTTTTTCCAACCTTCCTTTCTTGGTAGAAAAACTAGGCGAAGCGCGCGGTGTCAATCAACGGTCCGCGCGTCATCCACGGGCCCGCGATTTGCATTCGGTTCGCAGGGGTCGGACGGTCAACCGAAAATGGAGGGTCTGAGACCATGACACAGAAGGTGCTCATCACGGGTGGCGCGGGCTTCATAGGGAATCATCTTGCTGGCGAGTTGCTGGAAGCCGGTCATCGGGTGCGGGTGCTCGACAACCTGGCTTCGCAGGTGCATGGCGAGGATGCCGCGCTCCCGAGCGATCTTCCCGCCGGTGTCGAGATGGTGAGGGGTGACGTGCGGTCGCCCGCCGACGTTCGCCGCGCCATCAAGGATATCGACGTAGTTTATCACTTCGCGGCGTCGGTCGGCGTCGGGCAGAGCATGTACCAGATCCGTCATTATACGGACAATAACAACGTCGGCACGGCGAGCCTTCTCGAGGCTCTCGCCGAGCAAAAGCCGCGCCGCCTGATCGTGGCCTCGAGCATGAGCCTCTATGGCGAGGGTGTCTACCGCGCCCCTGACGGAACCTTGCACCAGGACGTCAGCCGCAATCTCGAGCGCCTGCGCTTTCACGACTGGGAGCCGCGCGACGCCGCCGGCCAGGTGCTGGAGCCGGTCGCCACGCCCGAAACCAAGCGCCCGAATCTCGCGTCCGTTTATGCGCTTTCGAAATTCGACCAGGAGCAGCTCTGCCTCATCTTCGGCCGCGCTTACGGCGTGCCGACCGTCGCGCTGCGTTTCTTCAATGTTTACGGTCCCGGGCAGGCACTCTCCAACCCGTACACCGGCGTGATGGCGATTTTCGCGTCGCGCCTGTTGAACGGGAAGGCACCGCTCATCTTCGAGGATGGCAATCAGCGGCGCGATTTCGTCCACGTGAGCGACGTCGTGCGGTGCTGCCGGCTGGCGATGGAAAGAGAACGCATCGACGGCGAAACGTTCAACGTCGGAAGCGGCGAGAACTTCTCGGTCGCCGAGATCGCGCGCCAGATGGCGCGCTCGCTCGGCAAGGCGTATCTCGAGCCGGAGATCACCATGAAGTACCGCCAGGGCGACATCCGCCACTGCTTCGCCGACATCGGAAAGGCAAGAGAGCTTCTGGGCTACCAGCCGTCGGTGACGCTCGGGCAGGGCATCAACGACCTGGCGGAATGGCTCGCGGGACGGTCGGCAGTAGACCGCACGGCCGAGGCGGGCGGCGAGCTCGCCCAGAGGGGGCTGGCGATATGAAAGCGGCGTTGATCACCGGCGGAGCCGGCTTCATCGGGACGAACCTCGCGGATCGCCTCGCGGGCGAAGGCCGCACCGTTTATCTCTACGACAACCTTTCTCGCCCCGGCGTAGTGCGCAATCTGTACTGGCTGCAGCAGCAGCATGGCGAACGGATCCGCTTCATCTATGGTGACGTGCGGAACGCCAACCTCCTGCGCGAGGCCGTCCAGGAGGTCGACTCCGTTTTCCACCTGGCCGCGCAGGTCGCCGTGACGACCAGCCTGGTGACCCCGGTCGTCGACTTCGAGGTCAACGCCCGCGGCACGCTCAACGTCCTCGAGGCCGTTCGCGCCGCGCGCAAGCCGCCGCGCCTCATTTATACGTCGACGAACAAGGTGCTGGGGGGCCTAGAGCACGTCCGGCTGCGCGAGAGCGAGACGCGCTACGAGCCCGAAGACCCCGAGCTGTGCGCGCGCGGCATCGGCGAAAGCCAGGGCCTCGACTTCTGCAGCCCTTACGGGTGCTCGAAGGGCGCG
Source organism: Deltaproteobacteria bacterium (assembly GCA_016194795.1). GTDB lineage: Bacteria > Bdellovibrionota > UBA1018 > UBA1018 > UBA923 > JACQAX01. Next base: position 5,188 of record JACQAX010000237.1, read on the forward strand.
GCCGACCAGTATGTCCTCGACTACGCGCGCGTGTACGGGATTCCCGCCTGCGTCTTCCGGATGAGCTGCATCTACGGGCCGCACCAGTGCGGCAACGAGGATCAGGGCTGGGTCGCGCATTTCCTGCTCAGCGCGCTGAGCGGCCGCGAGATCACCTTTTACGGCGACGGAAAGCAGGTGCGCGACGCGCTCTACGTCGACGATCTGATCGAGGCTTTCTCGATCGCCGAGCGCGACATCGGGCGGCTTACGGCTCGAGCGTTCAACATCGGCGGATCTCCGGCCAACACGACGAGCCTGCTCGAGCTGGTACAGCTCATCGGCGAGCTGCATGGCCAGGGACCACTCGTGCGGAAAGAGGACTGGCGCCCGTCCGACCAGCGCTATTTCGTGTCCGACACGCGGCCCTTCGAAGTGGCGACCGGCTGGCGCCCGTCGACCGGCGTCGCCGAAGGCGTGCGCAAGCTCTACCACTGGCTGCGCGACAACGCGTTCGAGACGCCGCCGTTTTTCCTGCCGGGTCAGGCGGAAGCGTCGCCGGAGGCGGCATGAAGGTACTGATGACGGCCGATACCGTCGGCGGCGTGTGGACCTATGCGATCGAGCTCGCCGGTTTGTTGGGCGGGTACGGCGTCGAGGTCGACCTCGCCACGATGGGGCGCAAGCTCACGCAGGCGCAGCGGCGCGAAGCCGGGCGCCTCAGCAACGTGCTCGTGCATGAAACGGAGTACCGGCTCGAGTGGATGTCCGAGCCCTGGGCCGACGTCGAGCGCGCCGGCGGCTGGCTGCTCGACCTCGAGCAGCGCCTGGCGCCGGACGTGATTCATCTCAACAACTACTGCCACGCCAGCGTGCCGTTCTCCGCCCCCAAGCTCGTCGTCGGTCACTCGTGCGTTTATTCGTGGTGGGAGTCGGTTCACGGCACGGAGCCCTCGCCCGAGTGGGCCCGCTATCACGAGGCGGTGACGGCCGGGCTCGCGGCGGCCGACTTCGTCGCGGCGCCCTCGCGGGCGATGCTCAACGCGCTCCACCGGCATTACGGCATCAAAGGGCGGTACGCGGTCATTCCCAACGCGAGAACGCTTGCCGCCGCGGCGAGCTCCGACACCGTAAAGGAGCCCTTCATCCTCGCCGCCGGCCGCGCCTGGGACGCGGCTAAGAATCTCGAGCTGCTCGATCGCGCGGCCGCCGGCCTCGACTGGCCGCTCGTGGTGGCCGGCGCCTGTGAAAGCCCCGACGGGCGGGGCGCGAGCTTCCGAAACGCCAGACCGCTCGGCGAGCTCCCGGCCGAGGAGCTCCGCGACTACTACTCGCGCGCCTCGATCTACGCGTTGCCCGCGCGCTACGAGCCTTTCGGGCTCTCGGTGCTCGAGGCGGCCGCGCACGGCTGCGCGCTCGTGCTCGGCAACATCCCGAGCCTCCGCGAAAATTGGATGGGCGCCGCGGCGTTCGCGCCTCCCGAGAGCGAGCACGCGGTTCGCGAGGCGATCCGGTATCTCATTCGCGAGCCCGAAGAGCGGCAAAGGCTCGGCCGGCTGGCGCGCGAGCGCTCGCGCCGCTTCGAGCCGTCCGTGATGGCGGAGGCGTACCTCTCTTTGTACGACGAGCTGCTTCGGGAAGAGGAGGCGGGCGCATGCGCTTCGTAATGTTTTACCACTCGCTGATCTCGGACTGGAATCACGGGAACGCGCATTTTCTGAGGGGGGTCGTCACCGAGCTCCTGGCGCGAGGCCATGAGGTGACGGTGTTCGAGCCCGGCGACTCGTGGAGCGTCGACAACCTGGTGCGCGACCACGGGCTCGAGCCGCTGCTGGATTTCCAGGAGTATTACCCCGGGCTTTCGAGCGTCCGTTACTCGCTCGCCGGCCTCGACCTCGAGCGAGAGCTCGAAGACGCCGACGTCGTGCTCGTGCACGAGTGGAACGACCCGGAGCTCGTGCGAAGCATCGGGCGGCATCGCGCGCGGGGCGGAAGCTACCGGCTCTTCTTCCACGACACCCACCATCGCATGGCCACCGACCCGCAGGCGATGGGCGGCTACGAGATCGACCACTACGACGGCGTGCTGGCCTTCGGCGAGGTGATCGCCGAGCTCTACCGCGAGCGCGGCTGGCGGCGCCAGGCCTGGACCTGGCATGAGGCGGCCGATACCCGCATTTTCCGGCCGCGAAAACCCGAACCGCGCGACGGCGACGTGGTCTGGATCGGAAACTGGGGCGACGGCGAGCGTACCGAGGAGCTTCAGGAGTTTCTCTTCGGTCCCGTCACCGAGCTCGGTCTCAGAGCCCGCATCCACGGGGTGCGCTATCCCGAGGATGCCCGCCGCAAGCTCGCGAGCGCCGGCATCGAGTATCGGGGCTGGGTCGCCAACTTTCAGGCACCTGAAATTTTCGCGCGCTTCGCGGCCACGGTGCACGTTCCGAGGCGTCCATACGCCCGCACGCTTCCCGGCATCCCGACCATCCGCGTGTTCGAGGCGCTGGCTTGCGGCATCCCGCTGGTGAGCGCGCCGTGGAACGACGTCGAAGGCCTGTTCCGCCCGGGTACCGACTATCTCGTCGCGCGCGATGGCCGGGAGATGCGCCAGCAGCTGAAGCTGCTGCTCGCGGATCGCGCGGCCGCCGCCGAGCTGGCGCGCCATGGGCTCGAGACGGTCTTCGCGCGGCACACGTGCGCCCATCGGGTTGACGAGCTGTTCACGATCATTGGAGAGGACAAATGCAGACGAGTCGCATGAAATGGGCGTTTTTCGGTTCCAGCCTGGTGTCCGCTTACTGGAACGGGGCCGCCACCTATTATCGTGGCATCATCCGGGCCCTGGCCGAGCACGGGCATGACGTGACCTTTTACGAGCCCGATGCGTACGATCGGCAGAAGAACCGCGACATCCCCGATCCCGACTGGGCGCGCGTGCACGTCTACGAGGCGAGCCCCGACGGCGTCCAGCGCGCGCTGCGGCTGGCCCGCGGCGCCGACGTGATCGTCAAGGCAAGCGGCGTGGGCGTCTTCGACGAGCTGCTCGAGGCGGCGATCGCCGATCTCAAGCGCCCGGGCAACACGGTGCTTTTCTGGGACGTGGACGCGCCGGCGACGCTCGATCGCATCGCGGTCAACTCCGGTGACCCGTTCCGGGCGCTCATCCCGAAGTACGATCTCATCTTCACTTACGGCGGCGGGGAGCCGGTGCGGCGCAAATATCTCGCCTTCGGCGCGCGCGATTGCGTGCCCGTCTACAATGCGCTCGACCCTTCGACGCATTTTCCGGTGGCGCCTGACCCGCGTTTCGCGGGCACGCTGGGGTTTCTCGGCAACCGTCTTCCCGACCGCGAGCGAAGGGTCGAGAGCTTTTTTCTCGAAGCCGCCGCCGGCAGCCGGAGCGAGCTCTTCCTGCTGGGCGGCGCGGGCTGGGGCGACAAGCCCATGCCGGACAACGTGAAATACGTCGGCCACGTCTTCACGACCGACCACAACGCGTTCAACTCCTCGCTTCGCGCCGTCCTCAATCTCAGCCGCGACAGCATGGCGTCTTACGGGTTTTCGCCCGCCACGCGGGTTTTCGAGGCCGCGGGCGCCGGCGCCTGCGTCATCACGGACCACTGGGAAGGTATCGACTTTTTCTTCGAGCCCGAGCGCGAGATCCTCGTGGCGCGCGACGGCGCCGAAGTGGCGGCCCAGGTGAACGAGCTTTCGGCCTTTCGCGCGCGGGCCGTGGGCGAGGCGGCTTACCGGCGCGTGCTGGCCCAGCACACCTATGCGCATCGCGCGAGCCAGGTGGACGGGATCTTGCGCGGAAGCCTGGAGCTGAGCGCATGAAAATCGTCATCTGCGGGCTCTCGATCACGTCCTCCTGGGGAAACGGGCATGCCACGACTTATCGAGCGCTCGTGCGTGAGCTGGCCCGGCGCGGGCATGACGTGCTGTTCCTCGAAGCCGATCGGCCCTGGTACGCGTCCAATCGCGACCTGCCTTCTCCGAGCTACTGCGAAACCGAGCTCTACGAAACCGTCGACGAGCTCAAGCGGCGCTTCGCGGGCGCCGTTCGCCGCGCCGACGCGGTTCTCGTCGGCTCTTACGTACCCGAAGGCGCCCGGCTGGTCGAATGGGCGACGCGCGTGGCGCGCGGGGTGACGGCCTTTTACGACATCGACACGCCGGTCACGATGGACAGCCTGGCGCGGGGCGATTGCGAGTATCTTTCGCCGGAGCTCATCCCGCGCCTCGATCTCTACCTGTCCTTCACCGGGGGCCCGCTCCTGCGCCGGATCGAGCGTGAGCTCGGCTCGCCGTCGGCTCTGCCGTTGTACTGCTCCGTCGACGTCGACGAGTATCATCCCGAGCGGTCCGAGCCGCGTTGGGATCTCGGGTACCTCGGCACGTACAGCGACGATCGCCAGCCGACGCTCGGGCGGTTTCTGGTCGAGCCGGCTCTGGCCTTGAGACACAAGAGCTTCGTCGTCGCCGGCGCGCAGTACCCCGAGATGCGCTGGCCCGCCAACGTCGAGCGCATCGAGCATCTTCCGCCGCACGAGCACCGGGGCTTCTACAACAGCCAGCGCTTCACGCTGAACGTCACGCGGAGCAAGATGATCGAAGCGGGTTTTTCGCCGAGCGTGAGGCTGTTCGAGGCCGCCGCGTGCGGCACGCCGATCATCTCCGATTACTGGGACGGGCTCGATACGATCTTCGAGCCGGGCAAAGAGATCCTGATCGCCACCAGCGGCGACGACGTCCGCGCCTTTCTCGAGCTGGGCGACCGGGAGCGCGCGCGCATCGGCGAAAGGGCGCGCCGCAAGGTTCTTCGTGATCACACTGCGGCTCGGCGCGCCGAGCAGCTCGAACATTACCTGCTCGGCAGGAGGGAGGAGACGGCAAATGCAAAGGCAGGCCGCAAGGCTACAGGCCTCGATCGCAAGGCTTGGACCTTGGTTCCATAACATCCATCTTCCCGGCGGCATCGAGACGGCGCCGGGGCATTTTCTCGGCGACTTCCCGTCGTACAAATGGCGCCGCATCGAGAACCTGCTGCCAGCCGACCTGCGCGGCTGGAGCGTGCTCGACATCGGATGCAACGCGGGCTTTTACAGCTTCGAGCTCGCCAAACGGGGCGCGAAGGTCCTGGGGGTCGACAGCGATCGTAGGTATCTGGCCCAGGCCGAGTTCATCTCGAAGCAGCTCGAGCTCGAGAACAAGCCGAGCTTCAGCTGCCTCCAGGTGCATGAGCTCGCGACGCTGCCCGACACCTTCGACCTCGTCCTGTTCATGGGGGTTTTCTACCATTTGCGCTATCCGATGCTGGCGCTCGACACGGTAGCCGCAAAAACCCGCCGCCTGATGGTGTTTCAGTCGCTGACGATGCGGGGAGCGAAGGTGCTCCGGCCGAAAAAAGACTACCCGTTCGGCAGGCGCGCGGTGTTTTCGAAAGGCGGCTGGCCGAAGCTGGCCTTCATCGAGCACAAGTTCGCGAGCGACGCCACCAACTGGTGGGTGCCCAACCACGCCGCGGCGATGGCGATGCTGCGCTCGACCGGCTTCGAGCGCGTGGAGCGCCGCTCGCACGAGATTTATTTCTGCTACCCGCCCAAGGGTGGGGTCGCGGCGCTCCGCACCTGGGATGAAGGCGAGTGGCTGGCTGCGACGGGGCAACACAAGACGAAAGGCAGGAAAGAATGATCGAGGCGTTCAAGATCTGGAATGAGCCGAACAACCTGTCGCACTGGGACTTCAAGATGGATCCCGAGTGGAAGGAGTTCGCGGCGATGAGCGAGCTCGCCGCGCGCGCCATCCGTGCCCGGCGCCCCGACCTGCCGATCGTGCTCGGCGGGATGTCGCCGATCGATCCGGCGTTTCTGCGGCGCCTGCACGGTTATGGGCTGCTCGAGCACATGGACGCCGTCGCCGTTCACGGGTTTCCGCTCGACTGGAACCATTGGAAGATCGACGAGTGGCCCGCGAAGGTCGACGAGATCCGGGCCGTCACCCACCTGCCGGTTTGGGTGACCGAGGTCGGTGTCTCGACGTTCGGAGCCGAAGAGGTGCAGGTCTTCGGCCTGAAGCGCACCGCCGAGCTGCTCAAAGGCAAGGTCGACCGCATCTACTGGTACAGCCTCTTCGACCTTCCGCAGGCCTGGGGCGCCACGACCCGCCACAAGGAAAGCGAAGGAAGCTCGTACTATCGCCATTTCCACATGGGGCTCATACGCCCCGACGGCTCGCCGAAGCTCGCGCTCGAGCACTTCGACCCGGCGCTCGGGATCTGCCAGTGGTTTCATTTCGAGGACCCGCGTCTCGATCTCGCCGTCGGCTGGCTCAAAAAGCTCGGCGTCAAACGCCTGCGCACGGGAATCAGCTGGGCCGACTGGCACCGGCCGAACTCGCTCGAGTGGTTCGACCGCCAGACGGAGGCGCTCAAGGATTTCGACACCACGATCACGCTTTGCTTCACACCGCCTTCGCGAGGCAAGCGCGAGTGCTACACGGCTCCGCCGATCGACCCGAAAGAGTTCGCCGAGTTCACCGCCCAGGTGGTCGAACGGTACGCCTCATGAGCGCGACGATCCTGCTCGTAAGACACGGCATGTGCGCGCATGTCGGAAAACGGCTCGCGGGCCGCAGCCCGGGCGTCGAGCTCGACGAGGAAGGCGTGCGACAGGCCGAGCGGCTCGCCAGCCGCCTGGGCGGCGAGCGGCTTCGGGCGATCTACGCCAGCCCGCTCGAGCGCACGGTCGCGAGCGCGTTGCCGGCGGGGCGGCGCCTCGACCTGCCGGTGATTCCGTGCGAGGCCCTGATCGAGATCGATTACGGCCAGTGGACCGGGCGCGACCTCGCGCAAATGGGCGGCGAGCCGGGCTGGGAAAGCTACAACCTGTTCCGAAGCGGCACGCGCATTCCAGATGGCGACTTCTTTCCGGCGGTACAGGCGCGCGTGGCCTCCGAGCTCGAGCTTCCGCGCAAGCGCCA
>JACQAX010000213.1 GCA_016194795.1 Deltaproteobacteria bacterium
AGCTGAAGCAGCTTTCGCAGGGAGGCACGCCGTGAACAACATCACCGCCGCGGCGGTTTCGCAGAATCTCGAGGGCCAGGTTCCCAAGATCCAGGAAAAGCTGGGCGACATGCTCGTCAAGACCGAGCGTGACCGCCAGAACACGCCGATCTTCTGGGTCAGGCGCGAGCGGGTGATCGACGCGCTCCGCGCGCTCCGCGAGACCGACGGGCTCGAGTACCATTTCATGTCCGATCTCACCGCGTACGACGACGTCGACGGGCCGGACGAGGCGCAGGGCCGTTTCGTCGTCGTCTACCAGCTCTATTCGCCGCAGTACAAGACGCGCGTCCGCGTGAAGACTCGCGTGGTCGAGGGCCAGACCGTCCCCACGGCGACCGTGCTTTGGGAAGCGGCCAACTGGGCCGAGCGCGAAGTCTACGACATGTTCGGCGTGAAGTTCGAGGGCCATCCCGACCTGCGCCGCATCCTGCTCGACGTTCGCTGGCAGGGCCACCCGCTCCGCAAGGATTACCACTGGCGCAAGCAACAGCTCTTCAACGACCCCGAGCCGATCCCCGAGCATCTGCTGAAGGATTAACGAGATGAAAATGGACAAGACGACCGAGCCATTCCAGATCAAGCGAGCGCCCGAGAACGATCCCGACGAGATCTTCGAAGACGCGCGCCAGTACGTGAACATCGGCCCGTCGCACCCGGCGACGCACGGCACGCTCCGTATCATGGCGCGCCTCAACGGCGAGACGATCGAGAAGTCGATCTCCGAGATGGGCTATCTGCATCGCGGAAAAGAGAAGATCGCCGAGAACGTCACGTACCATAAGTTCTTTCCGCACACGGACAGAATGAACTACTGCTCGGCGCTGATGAACAACGTGGCCTACGCGATGTCGATCGAGAAGGTCATGGGCATCGAGGTGCCCGAGCGCACGAAGTACGTCCGCACGATCTGCTGCGAGGTCGCGCGCATCATCGACCACCTGATCTGCCTCGGCATCAACGCCGTCGACCTGGGCGCGTTCACCTTCTTCCTCTACGGCTTCCACCAGCGCGAGGAAGCGTACACGCTCATCGAAAAGCTCTGCGGCGCGCGCCTCACGACGACCTACACGCGCGTCGGTGGCCTCGGCTGGGCTCCGCCCGACGATTTCCTGCCCTCGCTCAAGAAGTGGCTCGACGGCTTCGAGCCGACCTTCAACGAGATGGACAAGCTGCTCACCGAAAACCGGATCTGGAAAGATCGCACGGTCGGCGTGGGCGCGTTCACCAAGGAACAGGCGATGGCCTACTCGTTCACGGGCCCGTGCGCCCGCGCGAGCAACATCAACATCGACCTTCGTCGCGACCAGCCCGAGCCGGGCCTCGTTTACGACCGGGTCGAGTTCGAAGTTCCGCTCGGCAAGAACGGCGACGTCTACGACCGTTACCTCGTCCGTGTCGCCGAGGTTCGCCAGAGCGTGCGCATCCTGCGCCAGCTCCACGACAAGTGCCCGACCACGGGCCCGGTGTGGTGCGAGGACAAGCGCGTCGTCATCCCGCCGAAAGACCGCGTCTACAACTCGATGGAAGCGCTCATCCACCATTTCAAGTTCTTCATGGAGGGCTTCGACGTGCCTCCGGGCGAGGCCTACACCGCGCTCGAAGGCCCGAACGGGGAGCTCGGCTTCTACGTCATCTCGCGAGGCGGTCCGAAGCCCTGGCGCCTTCGCGTTCGCGCGCCGTCGTTCTACATGTATCAGTCGCTGGATCCCATGATCCGGGGAGAGAAGATCGCCGACCTCGTGGCCGCCCTCGGCAGCATCAACATCATCGCCGGTGAGCTGGATAGGTAATCGATATGAGCAAGAAACTGCTTTCGGAAAAATTTTACAGTGAGCTGAAAAAGATCCGCCCGCGCTACCCGATCAACCAGGCGGCGCTGCTTCCGGCGCTGCATCTGGCGCAGGCCGAGCACGGCTGGCTCTCGGACGAGGTGATGGACGAGGTGGCCGCGGCCATCGACATCCCGCCGCCGGTCGTCCGCGAAGTGGTGACGTTCTACACGATGTACAACCTCAAGCCCGTGGGCAAGTACCACGTGCAGGTGTGCACGAACATCTCGTGCGCGCTGCTGGGCGCCGAAGAGCTCATGGGCCACTGCGAGAAGAGGCTCGGCATCGAGGGCGGCGAGACGACTCGCGACAACAAGTTCACGATCACCGAGGTTGAGTGCCTGGGCTCCTGCGGCACCGCCCCCTGCGTGCAGATCAACGACGACTACCACGAGAACATGACGCCCGAGCGCATGGACAAGCTTTTCACGGAGCTCAGCTAATGGCAGAGATGATCGTTTCGAAATTCTTCTACAAAAAAGAAGCCGCGCCGCTCGAGTACTACAAGAAGAACGGCAACGGCTATGCCGCGCTCAAGAAAGCGCTCGCGATGAAGCCCGACGAGGTCATCGCCGAGGTGAAGAAGTCGAACCTGCGCGGCCGCGGCGGCGCCGGCTTCCCGACCGGCATGAAGTGGAGCTTCATCCCGAAGGAGTCGAAGGTTCCGAAGTACCTGGTCTGCAACGCCGACGAGTCGGAGCCGGGCACGTTCAAGGACCGCGCGATCATGACCTACTCCCCGCACACGATGATCGAGGGGATGATCATCGGCTGCTATGCGATCGGCGCCAACAAGTCCTACATCTACATCCGCGGCGAGTACGTGCGCGAAGCCGAGTACCTCGAGAAGGCGCTCGAAGAAGCTTACGCGGCCGGCATGCTCGGCAAGAACATCATGGGCTCGGGCTTCGACTGCGACATGTACGTGCACCGCGGAGCGGGCGCCTACATCTGCGGCGAGGAGACCGGGCTGCTCAACAGCCTCGAAGGCAAGCGCGGCGAGCCGCGCGTGAAGCCCCCGTTTCCGGCGATCAAGGGCGCTTTCGGCGGCCCGACCATCGTCAACAACGTCGAGACGCTGGCCAACATCCCCTGGATCCTCAACAACGGCGGCGAAGCCTTCGCCAAGATGGGCAAGTACCCCAACAGCGGCGGCACGCGCCTCTACTGCGTGAGCGGCCACGTCAACAAGCCCGGCATCTACGAGTTCGAGTGCGGCAAGGTGACTCTCAGAGAGCTCATCTATGACCACTGCGGCGGCATCCGCAACGGGCGCAAGCTCAAGGCCGTCATTCCGGGCGGCTCGAGCGCCCCGGTGCTCGCGGCCCACGAGCTCGACATCGATCTCGACGTCGAGCCGATGATGAAGGCCGGCACGATGCTCGGCTCGTGCGGGATCATCGTGATCGACGACTCCTGGTGCGCGGTGAAGGCGATCAAGCGCATCACCCACTTCTACGCGCACGAGTCGTGCGGCCAGTGCACGCCGTGCCGCGAGGGCACGCGCTGGCTCGAGGACGTTCTCCATAGGATCGAGGACGGCCACGGCAAAGAGGCCGACCTCGGCCTCATGCTCGACGTGGCCAACAACATCAACGGCAAGACGCTTTGCGCGCTCGGCGACGCGGCGGCCGGCCCGGTGTTGAGCTTCGTCCAGAAGTTCAAGCACGAGTTTGAAGAGCACATCAAAGGTGGAAAATGCCCAAATGCATAATTGACGGCAAAGAGCTCGAGTTCAAGCCCGGCGAGATGGTGATCCAGGTCGCCGATCGCAACGGCGTCGAGATCCCGCGTTTCTGCTACCATCCGGCGCTCACCGTCGTGGCCCAGTGCCGCATGTGCGCGGTCGAAGTCGAGAAGATGCCGAAGATCCAGACGGCCTGCTCGCTCCCCGCGACCGACGGCATGATCGTCCACACGAAGTCGGCCAAGGTGAAGGCCGCGCAGTCGTCGGTGATGGAGTTCCTGCTCATCAACCACCCGCTCGACTGCCCGATCTGCGACGAAGCCGGCGAGTGCACGCTCCAGGATTACAGCTTCGCGTACGGCAGCCCCGACTCCCGCTACGAAGAGCATCGCCGCACCTACATCGACCTCGACATGGGTCCGGTCATCAAGAAGAACATGAACCGCTGCATCCACTGCACGCGCTGCATCCGCTTCTGCGACGAGGTCGGCGGTTTTCGCGAGATGGTCGCGCTCAAGCGCGGCAACCACACCGAGATCACGACCGTCGACGGCAAGCCGCTCGAGACCGAGTACGCGGGCAACCTCGCCGACATCTGTCCGACGGGCTCGCTCACCCTCGTCGACTTCCGCTTCAAGAAGCGCTCGTGGTTTCTCAAGAAGGCCAACTCGGTCTGCCAGGGCTGCGCCCAGGGCTGCAACATCGAGGTGCACCAGGACAACAACACGGTCTATCGCCACGTCCCGCGCGAGAACCAGGACATCAACAAGTGGTGGATCTGCGACGAGGGCCGCTTCTCGTTCCAGTTCGTCAACGCCGAGACGCGCGTGACCGAGCCGGTCGTCCGGGGCGAGGGCAAGAAGATCGAGATCAGCGATTGGCCGTCGGCCGTCGCCGAAGCGAAGTCGAAGACGAAGGGCAAGGCGCTCGTGCTCGTCGGAAACGACCTTTCCAACGAGGAGATCAGGGCGATCCAGGCGTTCACGGCCGACAAGATCAAGGGCGCGGACGTGTTTCACTACGGCACGCCGGGCATCACGAAGGCGTCGGACGACAAGGCCGAGGACAAGATCCTGCGCCGCACGAGCAAGACGTCCAACCTCCATGGCGCCGAGAAGCTGGGCCTCAAAGGCTGGGATGGCTCGGGCAAGTACGAGTCGGCGATCGTCTTCCGTGGCGGCCGCGCGGCCGAGCTCACCGACCTCAGAAAGAACGTGAGCGGCGCCATCGTCGGAGTGGGCGTGTTCAACCAGCCGGCGATAGACAGCTACGACGTCATTTTGCCGGGTCTGACCTATGCAGAGAAGTCGGGCACCGTCGTGAACTGGCAGGGCAAGGAACAGAAGTTCAACAAGGCCATCGAACCGGTCGGACAGTCGCGCGCGGTCGCCGACGTGTTCGCACTCTGGAGTTAAGCGATGCTGGAAAACGTCGAATTAGTCTCGATGGTCGTGAAGGTGCTGGTTTTCGTCGTCATGATGCTTCAGGTCGTGCCGATCATGGTCTGGGTCGAGCGCCGCGGCTCGGCGCTCATGCAGAATCGCCTGGGCCCCAATCGCGTCGGCCCGCTTGGCCTTCTGCAGTCGCTCGCCGACGTCATCAAGTTCATCTTCAAAGAGGACATGGTGCCGGCCCATTGCGACAAGTTCTATTACATCCTCTCGCCGGCCATTTTGCTGATCCCCGCCTTCATGACCTTCGCCGTCATCCCGTTCGCGGGTGACGTCGAGATCGCGGGCCACGTCATCCACATGCAGATCGCCGATCTGAACGTCGGCCTGCTCTACATCTTCTCGGTCGGCTCGCTCGGCGTCTACGGCATCATCATGGCCGGCTGGGCGTCCAACAACAAATACTCGCTGATGGGCAGCCTTCGGAGCTCGGCGCAGATGATCAGCTATGAGCTCTCGCTGGGCCTGAGCATCGTCGGCCTGGTCATGACCTTCTCGAGCTTCAACCTGCGCGAGATCGTCATCGGCCAGATGGCGCCGATCGCGCCGTCGCTGCCGGGCGTGCTGGCGCACATTCCCAAATGGGGCGTCTTCATCCAGCCGGTGGCTTTCGTGATCTTCCTGGCCGCCGTTTACGCCGAGACGAACCGCCTGCCTTTCGACCTTCCGGAAGGCGAGTCGGAGATCGTCGCCGGTTACCATCTCGAGTTCGGCAGCATGCGCTTCGCGCTGTTCTTCATGGCCGAGTACCTCAACATG
>JACQAX010000214.1 GCA_016194795.1 Deltaproteobacteria bacterium
CCCGTACTTCGAGATCGACCCGCTGAAGATCGACATCAAGGAGGTCGCGTCGGTCGTTTCGACGGCGTACGCGCGCCGCCTGCAAGTGATTCCGGTGAAGGTCGAGAAGACGAAGATCGTCGTCGCGACCGCCGAGCCGTACGCGCTCAGCTGGATCCGCGAGTTCCAGGACGTGACCAATAAGCAGGTCGAAGTCGTGGTCGCGAGCCACACGGCCATCAAATACTTCATCGAGGAGTTCTTCACCGTGCGCTCGGCCACCCAGGAGTTCAAGCGCGAGAACCCGCGCGAGGCGGGCTCGCGGGGCGACTTCAGCGCCGTCATCGAGCTCGACCGCATGCTCAAGGGCACGAAGGGCGACATCACGAAGGACGCCTCGGCCGTCGTGCGCATCGTCGACTGGCTCTTCCAGTTCGCGTGCACCGAGCGCGCCACCGACATCCACATCGAGCCCAAGCACGGCAAGGGCCAGGTGCGCTTCCGCATCGACGGCAAGATGCGCGTGGTCTACAGCTTCGAGCCCGAGCTGATGATCCCGGTCGTGAGCCGCATCAAGATCCTGGCCGAGATGCAGGTCGACGAGCGCCGCAAGCCTCAGGACGGGCGCATCCGCTACCGCCTGGCCGACGGCCGCGAGATGGAGATGCGCCTGTCGACGATCCCCGTGCAGTACGGCGAGAAGATCGTCACGCGCATCTTCGACCCGAAGATGGTGGGCAAGAGCTTCGAGGATCTGGGTTTCGCCGACGAGGATATCGATCGCTGGGAGTCGCTCATCAACCTTCCGCACGGCCTCGTGCTCGTCACCGGGCCGACGGGCTCGGGCAAGTCGACGACGCTCCACACGTCGCTCCGGCTCGTCGCCAAAGAGGATGTCAACATCTGCACCGTCGAGGATCCCGTCGAGATCATGAACGACGACCTCAACCAGATGCAGGTCAACTACAAGCTCGACATCACGTTCGGCAACGCGATCCGCGCCTTTCTGCGGCAGGACCCCGACATCATCATGGTGGGCGAGATCCGCGACACGGACGCCGGGAAGATGGCCATCCAGGCCGCGCTCACCGGCCACCTCGTGCTGTCGACGCTCCACACGAACGACGCGGTCTCGTCGATCACCCGCCTCATCGATCTGGGCATCCCGCCTCATCTCATCACGGCGTCGTTGCGCGGCATGATGGCCCAGCGCCTCGTGCGGCGTCTTTGCGAGTTTTGCCGGGAAAAAGTTCCGACGTCGCCGGCCGCCTGGGCCGAGGTGGTCGGGCCCCACCCGGTCGCGATGCCCTCGCACGTCTACGCGCCGAAGGGCTGCCGCGAGTGCAAGCACACCGGCTATCTGGGCCGGCTCTGCGTCTACGAGATGGTGCTCATGGATCGGGAGCTCAAGGACTCGATCCGCTCCTCGGTCACGCTCGAGGAGCTGATGGACATCACCAAGGGCAAGTACGTCCCGCTGCGGGTCTGCGGCGCGCACAAGATCATCGAGGGCGTGACGAGCCTCGACGAAGTGCTCAGGGTGATTTTCTGACCTCGAGGCCGAAGCCACGCGCGAGCTCGCCGACCGCCCTGCGGTAGCCCGCGGCCGAGAACGCGAGCGCGCGGACGGCGTCATCGCGGTCGTGCACGAGCTGGAGGCGCTGGCTCGAAAGCGGCACGAGGACGGCGAAGAAGCCGTCGAAGGCGGGTCCGAGCGAGTGGGTGAGCACGTGGGACTGCATCCGCGTGAGGAAAGCGGCGTCGAAGGCCAGCCGGTCAGGGACGCCGTGGCGCGCGAGCGCCTCGGAGCCGCCGGTGACGAGGTCGCGCAGGAAGGCGAGCGCGGCGCGCGGGTCGCGCGCGAGAGGCGCGAGCTCGGCGGGCCACGGCGCGAGGTGCTCGGCGGAGTGGCGCGCGAAAAAATTCGCGGCGATCAGGAGCTGCATGCGGCGATCGGTGTTGCCGACGGCGTGGCCCGCCGCGTGGAGCTGAAGCGTGCCGAAGCCCGAGGCGTCTCGCTCGCCCAGCTCGATCGCGAAGTCGGTGGCCGCTCCGAAGAGCTCGCGCGCGCCGCTCATGTCTGGCCGAACGCTTCCCTGATCCATTTGGGAACGAGGTTCGGATCGATGGCGAGCTTCGGCTTCACCGACGCGTCGGAGCTGCCGTTCCAGTGGACGAAGGTCTGGCCGTTGCGCGGTCCGCCCTCGAAGCGGTGCCAGTACTGGCCGTCGAAGGCCCACCACTTGCCCGGCTCCTCGGGGATCGCCTTCTTGAAAAGCGCGTCGGCGTCGGCCGGCAGCGGGCTGCCGCCCTGATATTGCGGGTTGCCCGGGACGTGGCCGCCGGGGTTCTCGTACGCGACGGGCTTGGCTTGGGCGGCGACGTCTTCGAGGGCGTGGAGGCGCTGCTCGAGGCGCGCGAGCCCGCCGGTGTTGTACTTGCCGGTGGTCAGGTTCTCTTCGAACATTTTTTCCAGGGCGGCCGTCTCGGCGTCGAGGCGCGCGGCGGCCCCGCCCGAGAGCGAGGTCCTTTTCGCGGCGAGCTTGGCGAGGCGGTCGTTGGCCGGGCCGAGAGCCTCGAGCGAGGAGTTCAGGGCCTT
This sequence comes from Deltaproteobacteria bacterium, assembly GCA_016194795.1. GTDB lineage: Bacteria > Bdellovibrionota > UBA1018 > UBA1018 > UBA923 > JACQAX01. The sequence continues at coordinate 2,579 of JACQAX010000214.1, forward strand.
CGACCGCGCCTTCATGGCGGCGATCTCGTCGGCGACCGCCTTGGCGTCGTAGCCCGGCTTTTCGATCGTCGCGAGCAGGTCGGTGACCTTCTTGCGCTCGGCCTCGAGCTGGTCTTTGACACGCTTGCCGATCTTGCCCGGCGTGTTTTGGTACTTCTCGCGCAGCGCCGTCTGCTCGGCCTCGCGGTCGACGAGCTTGGCGAACTCGTCGCACTCGTTGGCGTACGCGGCCGCGCCGAGGGCCAGGCCGAGCGCGAGGAAGAGCAAGGCGAGCCAGTGCTTCATCATTTGTAAAGGCACGGGAACCTCGCTTTCGCTTTCGCCTCGCCGAGCTCTTTTTCGAGCCGCGACTTGAGGCTGTCGCGCGCCGACGCGCGTTGCGCGTCGCTGACGGCGACCGATCTCGATTCCGGCGCGAGCTTTTTCTCGAGGGCGCCCGCGATGTCCTCGGCGCTCTTGGCGCCGGATTTCGAAACGTCCCCGACGGCGTCGCTCACGCGCTTCTCGAACGCCGACGCCGCGTCTTTATAGGCCTTGTCGCCCACGGCGCCTTCGCCGAACTGCGAGCGCAACGGGCGCTGCGCCTCGATCTCGTCGAGCAGCCGGCTCATGCGCCCGGCCGGCAGGTTCTTGAGCGCGGGGAACGCCTCGCCGAGGGTTTTGCCGGTGCCTTCCATCAGGCGCAGGCGCTCCTTGATGGCGGCTTCGGCCGCCGCCGCCGAGCGCGCGCCGCGGATGAGGCCGGCGATCTCGAACGCCGAGAGCCCGGCGGAGAGCGCGGCTTGCAGGAGGCCGTCGCCGATCTTTTCGCCGAGCTCGCTCTCGGCCTTCATGAGGCGGGCGGCGTCGTCGCAGTCGATCTGGTTGCCCATCGCGCGGCGATACGACGTGAGCTGGTGCTTCTTGTCGGCGTTGATGGCGGCGTTCACGCCCGGCGGCACGGCGCAGCCGAGGTTGATGAGCGCCACGGGCGCCAGCGCCTCGGGGCCGAGCGCGACCGCCGGGATGGCGCTCACGGCGGTGAAGGCCGCGCACGACTGCTCGAGCCCGGTCATCGTGCGCTCGAGCGAGCTCGTCGAGCGGCTCTTGCGCACGCAGGCGGCGAGCTCGTCGCGTATTTTCCGGTCGCCGGCCGAGAGCGGCGGCTTGTCGGCGACGCTTCCCCCGAGCAGGTCTTCGAGCTGGTCGAGGGAGAACGCGCCGTCGTCGCCCACGAGGCGCGCGGCGTCGCCGCGCGGGTCACCGAAGGCGCAGGCGCGGTCGAAGACGCTCGTGAGGTTTTTGTAAGCCTCGCTCTTCGCGTAGAGCGGGGAGCCGAGCGTTCCTTTGGAGACCTTGTCGAGGTCCTCGTCGTCGAGGCCGAGCAGCCGCGGGCTCACGCTCGACTCGACGCACGCGAGATGCGCCTCGCCGCTGGCGACGAGGTCTTTCTTCACGTCCTTGTCGTGCTCGGGATACGGCAGCGGGAACTGCAGCGTCCAGAGCGAGTTTCTCTTGGCCCGCTCGATGGCGTCGCCGGCGACGGGCTTGCAGTCGCCCGAGTAGAAGCGCTCGTCGGCGTCTTTCATCTTCCGGACGCGGTCGTCGTAGCTGTCGGACGTGCCCTCCTGGGGATAGGAGCGCAGGTAGCGCATGGCGCACTTCTCGAGAAGCAGGGCGCGCGCGTCGCTTTTCAGCCCGTCGGCATACTTCTTTTTGGCGGTCGCGTCGCCGCCGCCGTTCGCCTTGCAGATGGCGTCGTTGCGCGCCCGGGCGGCCGCCGAGGTCATGCCGTCGGCGAGCACCGCGGCGGGGTCTATCGCCTGGCACCTGGCGAGCTTGCCTTTCCACTCGGTCGCGAGCCCGTCGAGCGCCGGACCGCAGCTCTGCGACTCGGCCGCCGAGATGGCGCCCACCTGGATCATGAGGCGCTTGAGCATCTCGGCGCGCAGGCGGCGGTAGCGCTCCTCGACGCGCTTGAGACTTTCGTCGAGCAGCGCGCGAGTGCTCGAGAGGTCGCTGAAGCTCGGAAAAAAGTTGTGCACGGCCCAGGCGAGGTTGCACACGTAGTTGTTCATGCACTGGGCGGAGACGCCGTACGCGTCGACGAGCTCGTTGCCGCCCGGCGAGAAACAGCTGTACGCGTTGCCGCCCCCGGCGCAAGCCGGGCCGAAGAGCACCGCCGGTTTTCCGCCGGAGGAGCCTTTCGCGCCTTCGACCGGCGCGGCAGCGCCCGGGCTCGCGACCGCGGGCGGAGCGCTGGAGGTGCCGGTGGCCTTCGGAAGGGTGCTCGGCGCGCTCGGGTCGTAGTCCTGCGCCTTGACGGCCATCGCCGGCATCTTGCACGAGCCGCCGAGATCCTTGCAGACGCCCATGTAGGCGTTCAAGCCTCGGAAAAGGTCGTTGAACGCCTCGCACGCCTCGGCGGCGGCGGGGTTGGGCGGCTTGAGCGACTGGTGGAAGCAGGTGACGACGCGCGCCTCGTCGTTCTGCGAGCCGGCGCCGTCGAATTTCTTGATGCAGTCGCCGCGATTGGCCGTCGGAACGCGTTTCGTGCACTCGGACCACGCGGCGGCGATCTTCCCGGCGATCGGCTCGAGCTGGGGCTGCACGCATTCTGAGGCCTTGGCGGCGTCCGACGATTTTCCGGTGAAGCATTTCGTGAGCTGGTCGCGCACCCACGAGGGGCTGGCGACGCAGCCGGTGCCGGATTTCTTGCACTTGAGGAGCGCATCGAGCTGCGCGGTGGCGGCTTTCTCGTCAGAGCCGTCGGCAAGCGCCGGCGTGGCTTGCGCAAGCGCAAGCAAGACGAGCGCATAGCCGCGCCAATTGCCGTGACGGTCCCCCATGAGGACATTATAGCTGATCCGCGGAAACACCTATAATGGGTCGGGATTATTTGTGTTTTTTCGTGACCGGTGCGCTCGGGGGTGCCGCGGCCGCGGCCGCCTCTTCGCGCTGGAGCCACAGGCTCGTCGCCGTCACCATCGTGCCGTCGCCGAAGACGCAGATCGCTTCCTGGTTGCCGGCCCAGTCGGCGCCCACCTCGAGCGAGCCCGCGAGCTTCTTGCAGAGCAGGGCGCCCGGGTTGCGGCCGCCCTCGAGCTCGGCGTCGGCGAGCGGGACCTTGATGGCGGCGGCGAGCGCCCGCGCGGCCGCGCAGTTGTAGGCGCCTTTGGCGTAGGGGCAGTCAGGCCCGAGCAGCGCGGAGCCCAGCTCGAGAAAGCATCTCCGCTTCTCGTGCACCGTGAAACAGTTGTGGCGACCGCCGGCGCGCGCGTGCGGCACCGGGGAAAGCGCGACGAGGAGAGCGAGCAGGATTCCCATTACCGATAGTCTAACGCAGCTCAGAGGCCCGGGTCAAAGATGCGCTTCACGCCGGCGTCGCTCTCGAACTTGGCCGAGCTGATCCAGACGTTGCCCGGACGGTCCGGGTCGCAATGGACGTCGGGGTTGGTCTTGGAGGGGCACTGCGTGCCCCAGGAGTTGCGGACCCAGTAGCCGCATTCGCCGTTGATTCGCTGGCGGCCGATGAGCACGACGGCATGGCCGGCGTCGGAGCGCTTCTGGCTTTTTCCCACCAGGCGAGACATGTCGTTGACGTCGAGGATGACCGGTTTGCCGGTTTTCTCCATGTCGGCGATCTGGTTGTTGAGCAGCTGCTGGCGCATCTCACCCATGTCGCTCGAGCCCATGATGCACGTTTCCGCGTCTTTGCTCTTCCTGGCCTGCGAGGCGAGAAAGTCCTCGGTGACCTTCCCGGGAGCCTTGTCCTTGAAGGTTTTCGAGCACTCGGCGGCGATACCGTCCCACGGGCACTTCGTCTTGCACGCGTCGGCGGGCACCTTCGGTTTGTTGGCGACCTTGTCGGCGGGCGGCTTCTCGATCTTATCCTTGCAGATCTGCTTGAAGAACTCGGCGTCGGCCGTGCAGCGCGAGTACTCGGCGGCGCGGCTCTTGGCCGTGTCGCCCGAGATGCCCGCGGTGGTGTTCTTCTGGATGGCCATCTGCTTGCTCAGGTTGTCGGTCAGGCGGTCGATGCCTTTGCCTTCCTCGGAGATCTTGTCGGTGGCTGCCGCGAGGTCGCGGGCGAGCGCGAGGCTCTTGTCGTCGCTGAGGCCGTCTTTGAGGACGGTCGTGCAGATCTGGCTTTTGGCTTTCTCGTTGGGATCGAACTTCGTGCCGAACCCTTGCAAGGCGAGCGTCGAGCTCGTGATCGCCGAGGTGAAATACGCCGACTCGAGGGTTTCGGAGAGCTCGCCGCCGTTGGCCACGCAGGCGAGGTCCTCGCGCGTGCACGAGCCCGACTTGTTGTAGCTCGACAAGGCGCGCGGAATGTCGTGGATGCCGTGACCCGGCAGGAAGTTGTCGCAGTCCTGCGAGGCGAGGTATTCGGGCGAGACCGTGGGCTTTTCGCCCTTCATCGACTTGTTGTAGTTGAGCACGCCGGCCAGCGCCTGGAACGTGCAGGTGCCGTTGACGCCCTGGTCGTGGACGATCACGTAGTCGTGCTGCTTGCCGTCGCCCTTGTGGCGGGCCTTGCAGGCCTCTTTGTCGGGCTCGCCGCTGCAGACGGCGTAGTCCTTCGAGCTGGTCGCCAGCGGCTCGGGATTGAAGGGGCCGCCGGTGACCCAGTCGAGGCGATAGCCTTCGCAGTCATCAGGCGCGCCACCCGCGGCCGGCGCGCCTTCGGCGGCGGCGAACCCCGGAAACGACGCCACGGCGAGCGCGGTGCTCAAAATCCAGCAGGCTTGTCCCCATCTGCGCATAACGAAATCCCCCAGCTCCACATTATACCCCAAGCGCGGTGCTGGATTCCTTGGCCTGGGTTTTCGGGCAGTTGTCTTTCTGGAGGGGGAGGCGGAAAAAATTTCCCACCGGGCGGCTTTGCCGTTAGTATTTTCGTTATGAAAAATATCAAAGCCCTAAGGATGGGTCTGTTGGTAGTGGGTGCTTTTTGCGCGAACGCGGCTTTGGCCGACGCGCAGAAGGCGATCGATGTTCAAACCGTTCAGCGAGAGCTCGTGGCGAAGCACGCCACCTGGCAAGCCAAGGAATCGTGGGTAAGCCGGCTCTCCGAAGACGAGCTCAAGCGGATGATGGGCTTGCAGAAGCCGCCGCAAGGACGGCTCGACTTCGAAGGCGCGCGCGCGCTCGACGGCACGCGCGGGGCCATCGACTGGCGCAACCAGAACGGCGTCAACTGGCTCGGCCCCGTGATGAACCAGGGCAACTGCGGCAGCTGCGTCGCTTTCGCCACGGTCGCCACGCTCGAAGGCCGCACCTCGGTCGCGGCCGGCGCGCCCTGGCTGCGCCCAACGTTCTCCCCGCAGGCGCTTTTCGCGTGCGGCGGGGGCGCGTGCGAGTCCGGCTGGTGGCCCGATGAAGCCGCCCGCTATCTGCAGACGACCGGTATTCCGGACGAGGCCTGCATGCCCTACACCTCGGGCTCGACCGGCATCGACGGGCAGTGCAGCCAGAAGTGCGCTGACGCCGACTCCCGTTCGCAGAAGATCAACGGCTACAACCAGCCTTCAAGCTACGGCGGCAGCGTCGACGCGGTGAAGGAAGCGCTCAAGACGGGTCCGCTCGTGACGACGCTGACCGTCTACGGCGACTTCGTCACCTATGGCAGCGGCGTCTACAAGCACGTCACCGGCTCGTATCTCGGCGGCCACGCCGTGAGCCTCGTCGGCTTCGACGACTCGAAGCGCGCCTGGCTCATCCGCAACAGCTGGGGCAAGGAGTGGGGCGAGAACGGCTTCGCGTGGGTGAGCTGGGACGACTCGTCGGGCATCGGCGCCGACACCTGGGCCTTCGAGATCGCGCCGCCGGCCGACGTCCTGTCGGTCGTCGCGCCGCTCGATCGCGAGATGATCTCGGGAACGTATCGCCTGACCGCGCAAGGCTTGGGCACGAAAACCCAGGACGTGCGCTTCCGCCTCAGGGGCGCCGACGGTCGTGACGTGGCCGCTTACAACTGCGTGAACAAGACGAAGACGGGCTGCACGACCGACATCGACACGACCCAGCTTCCGCAGGGCCGTTATGAGATCGTCGCGGAAAGCGTCTCGTTCGTCGCCGTCAAGTCGCAGCCGCGCGAGCTCTTCGTGATCAACAGCGAGCCCAAGGCCACGGTGTCGTTCCAGCCCGCCGGCGGGACCGACCTGAGCCGCCCGCTCTCGGGGCGTCCGGAGTTCGTCGTCACGGTCAACTCGGCCCCGGTACCGCTGTCGCACATCGAGTTCCGCGCCATCGACAGCGCGGGCCGCGTCGCCGCGATCAAGTCCAACGACTACGTGCTGCCGAACATGAAGATGGGCTGGCGCACGATGACCGTTCCGAGCGGCCGGTACACGATCCTGTTCCACGGCGAGACGAGATACCGCGGACAGGTCTATGCCGTCGACTCGAACGCGTTTCAGGTCACCGTCCAGAACTAGTTTTCTCTATACAACCACAACCCGGGCCGCCTCCGGCGCGCTTCGCGCCGG
>JACQAX010000215.1 GCA_016194795.1 Deltaproteobacteria bacterium
CCGGCAAAACTACTGACTGCGATTCGCACGGCTGTTAGCTTTTTTGCAAGATATGCCAACGGTCATCTTCGTCGTTGACGACGACCACGACATCCGCGTCGAGCTGCGCAACACCTTGGAACAAGCGGGCTATCACGTCTACTCGGCCTCTGACGGAGCGAGCGCGTTGAATCTGCTGGCACAGATCCCCGCGCCCGCGCTCATCCTGCTCGACATGCAGATGCCCGTGATGAACGGCGCGCAGTTCATCGCAGCAGTCACGAAGTTGCCGGAGCTTCGCGACGTCCCGATCATTCAGATCTCGAGCTCCCCGCACGCGCACGCCGCCACGCGCCACCACCTCGTCAAGCCCTTCGACGAGGCGACGTTGCTCAAGACGGTGCGCGGCTGCCTCGCCGGCAAGCCCTGAGGGCTCAGGTCAGCTTGCGGCGCAGGTAGTTCAGCAGATCGGTGCGGGTGATGAGCCCGTAAAAGTCCTCGCCATTGTAGAGCATGCCGACGAGCCCCGAATCGAGGATGCGCTGGAGCTCCTCGATCGGCGTCTTGGCGTCCACCTTCAGAAGATTGCGTGCCATGAAGCCCTTCACGGGCTGGCGAAAGTTGTCGGGGTTGGAGCGCACGGCCATCAGGACGTCGGACTCGTCGATCAGGCCGATCACCTTGCCGTTCTCCATCACCGGCAGCTGCGAGAACTCTCCCACGCGCATGCGACCGTGCGCGGTGAGCAGCCGGTCATCCGACTTGACGGTCGCCACGGCGCGCTCCGAGAACGGCCGCGTGACGAGGTCGCGCAGGTCGCCGAGCTCCTTGCGCTCGCCGAACCCCTGATCGGCGAGCCAGTAGTCGTTGTACATCTTGGAGAGGTACTTGTTGCCGCTGTCGACGGCGAAGGTCACCACGCGCTTGGGCTTCTTGCTCTCGCGGCAGTACTTCAGCGCCGCGGCCACGAGCGTGCCGGTCGAAGAGCCGCCGAGCACGCCCTCCTTGAGCAGCAGCTCGCGGGCGGTCGCGAAGCTTTCGGCGTCGCTGATCGTGTAGGCTTTGCGGACGCGCGACAGGTCGGCGATGCTCGGCACGAAGTCCTCGCCCACGCCCTCGACGAGCCACGAGCCCGCCGGCGGTGGCGTTTTTCCGGCGATGATGTCGGCGAGGATCGAGCCCTTCGGGTCGGCCAGGACGAGCTCGGTCGACGGCGACACCTTCTCGAAATACCGGCTGAGCCCCGAGAGCGTGCCGCCCGAGCCCACGCCGCACACGATGGCGTCGACTTTGTGGCCGAGCTGCTCCCAGAGCTCGGGCGCCGTGCCCTTTTCGTGCGCCTCGGTGTTGGCCGGGTTGTTGAACTGGTCGATGTAGAGGGCCCCCGGCGTCTCGCGCGCGATGCGCGCCGCCATGTCCTGGTAATAATCGGGATGCCCCTTCTCGACGTCCGAGCGCGTGAGCACGATCTCGGCGCCGAGCGCCCGGAGATGGAGAATTTTCTCGGAGCTCATCTTGTCGGGGATGACGAGCACGAGGCGGTAACCCTTTTGCGCGGCCACGAGCGCCAGGCCCAGCCCCGTATTGCCGGCGGTGGCCTCGACGAGCGTCGCTCCGGGCTTGATCCGACCAGCCTTCTCGGCCGCCGTGATCATCGAGAGCGCCACGCGGTCCTTGATCGAGCCGCCCGGGTTCTGGCACTCGAGCTTGAGAAAGAGCTCGCACGCCCCCGTATCGAGGCGCGAGAGCTTGAGCACCGGGGTATTGCCGATCAGGTCGAGGACGCTCGTCATGTTACTCATGACCGAATTTTCTCATAGCCGTTTTCGGCTTGCGAGACCTTTTGGGGGCGCGGCTCGTACCACCCTTTGTGACAAGGAGGTCACCCCATGAACATTCGCATCCTTTCCGTACCGGTTCTCGCGCTCGCTTTTTTGTTTTCGGCGTGTAACGGCGGCTCTGACAGCGCCGCCGGCGTAGGCTCCGGCGCAAACCCGCATGCCGCCCTCCCCGATACGTCGGCCCAGGACCCGGCCAACCCCGTGGTGCGCGCGTTCGCGACCCAGGTGCTGCTCTTCAACGGCGTGGGCGTCTCCACGTCCGACTGGCAAACCACCGAGCAGATCGTAAGCGACGCCGGGCTCTCCTACCAGCTCGTCAACTCCGCCCAGCTCGATGCGCTGTCGCTTGATCAGATGGCGACCTTCGGAATGATGATCTTTCCCGGCGGCTACGGCAACCAGATCACCGACGGCCTCCAGGCGGCGACGACGATTCGCATCCGCCAGGCCGTGCGCGATCGCGGCGTGGGTTTTTTCGGCATCTGTGCCGGCGCCTGGGTGGCCGTGGGCCCGGAGTCCGCGACCGACAACCAGGCGGCCTATGGCTTCGCGGTCGCCAATGGAAGCTTTCTCGACGAGTACCTGCCCAATGGCCAGGAGCCGGAAGCGGCCATGGTCGACGTTTCGTTTGCCGACGGCTCGTCGCGTTGGCTCGTGTGGTGGGGTGGCCCCATCACCCCGAACTGGCCCGGCGGAGTCGTAGCCCGTTACTCGACGGGCGCTCCGGCGATTTCCCAGATCTATGCGGGCAAGGGCTTCGTCACCGTGGCCGGCCCCCACACCGAAGCTCCCGACGGCTGGAGAGCGACGGCCGGAAACGATCCGGACGGCCTGGACTACGACATTGCCACCAAGCTCATCAAATCCACCCTCAACCGCACGCCATTAAAGGCTTTTTAGGAGCCATTTTTTGGGTTTCTAAGTTCAACGCGACCTGCTAAGGTCCGGGCTGTTATAGTCTGCTGGATCTGAGAGTCTTCGAGCATGGTGCTCATGTCCTCTTAAGCCGGCTACCTAGCCTTAATAGGAGGTTTCATGGGTAAAAAATTGTATGTTGGTAATCTTCCCTGGTCCGCGGATGGCGCGGCCCTCGAACACATCTTCGCTCAGTCGGGCAAAGTCGAATCTGCCAAGGTCATCACCGACCGCGACACGGGCCGCAGCAAGGGTTTCGGCTTCGTCGAAATGTCGACGGACGCGGAAGCTGAAGACGCGATCTCGAAGTTCAACGGCGCCGATTACGAAGGCCGCCCGATGACCGTCAACATCGCGAAGCCGATGGTTCCGCGCGACAACGCCGCGCGCGCTCCTCGCTACTAAGCGACTGACGCTCACGTAAAGTGAAATAAACGAAGGCCCGAGCCGGAGACGGCTCGGGCCTTTTGTTTTTTGAGGCTTGGCGGTGAGACGAGCTCACTTCGCGAACAGCTTCTTGTATTGGCCGTAGCCCTGCTTGTCGAGCTCGGCCACCGGCACGAAACGCAGCGACGCCGAGTTCATGCAGTAGCGCAGGCCACCCCGGTCCTTGGGGCCATCCTCGAACACGTGCCCCAGATGCGAGTCGGCCTTCCGGCTTCGCACCTCGGTGCGGGTCGAGAAAATCCGGTGGTCGGTTTTCGTCGCCACCGCGCCCTGGTCGATGGGCTTCGTGAAGCTCGGCCAGCCCGTACCCGAGTCGTACTTGTCGAGCGAGCTGAAGAGCGGCTCGCCCGAGACGACATCGACGTAGATGCCGGCCTCGTGGTTGTCCCAGTAAGTGTTCTTGAAGGGCGGCTCGGTGCCCTCTTCCTGCGTGACCTCGTACTGCAAGGGGGTGAGCTTTTTCTTGAGCTCCTCCTTGGAGGGCTTGGCGTCAGCCGAGGGCTTCGAGGCGACCTTGCGGCGCAGGTGGCACGCGGCGCGGCCGCCTTTTTCGACGTACTGCTGATGGTACTCTTCCGCCTTGTAGAACTCGGGCGCCGCGGTGATCTCGGTGGCGATGGGCCCGCCGAGCTCCTCGTCGCGAGAGAGCGCGGCCTTGGTCGCGGTCGCGATTTTTTTCTGCTCGGGCGTGTGGAAAAAAATCGCCGAGCGATACTGGTCTCCCTCGTCCGGCCCCTGGCGGTTCACCTGCGTCGGGTCGTGCAGGTGCCAGAAGACGTCGAGCAGCTCGGCGTACGAGATCTGGCGAGGGTCGTACTCGAGCTGCACCGCCTCGGCGTGTCCCGTGTTGTGGTCGCAGACTTCTTTGTAGGTGGGGTTTTTCGTATGGCCGCCGATGAAGCCGACCGCGGTGGCCAGCACGCCCTTCGTTTTACGAAACTCCTGCTCCACGCCCCAGAAGCAGCCGGCCGCGAAGGTGGCAAGCTCGGTCTTGCCCACGGCCTTGACCGCGCCCTTGGTGGGCACGAGCCCGGGCGCCGCCGCGTGAGCGGTCATGCTCGTCGCGCGCAGCGAAACCGCTGCGATCGCAACCACCGCGAAACCCGCGACTCCGTGGAGAACGTTCCAATTCGTATTGCCCATATTCATATCTTATACCTACCTCTTTCTGGTTACGACTGCGTCATTTGCCGTCAGCTCGGCGCCTGACTTCACAGGTCACCGCCCACGGCCTGGACCGGTTTCTGGCTGCCGTCTTTCGTGACCCAGAAGGCCGCGCTGAGCGAGGGTGCTTTCGCGGAGCCAACGCCGGCTGGAAGCTCGACCACGGCCGAGAAGCCATTCGACTCGTTGTCCATCGCCTTGCTTGTCAACGTAAGGACGGCGAACTCGTGGCGAAGCGTGCGGCCCGCGTTTTCGCCGGTGCGCACGTCGCTCGTAAGTCCGTTGCCGAGCAGGGCGCCGTAGATGCGCCACTGGCCGTCGCGCCCGAGCGAGGGATCAGGTTTATACATCACATGAAAGCTCGTGGCGCTCGTGCGCTTCACCGTGAGCACGCCCACGCGGCGGGCGCTTTTTTCAGCGAAGCGCGTGTCGCTCGGGCCGGACGAGCGCCATTCGGCGC
>JACQAX010000216.1 GCA_016194795.1 Deltaproteobacteria bacterium
TGTGCGTATTCAGGAAGAACGTGACGAACTTGTTCCAGAACGAGTACGGCCAGATCGACTGGGTAGCGAGCGCCTTGAGGGCACCCTGTCGAACCCCGGCTGATTGATCCGTGACGAGAGCCGGTATTTCTTCCCAGATCGACTCGGGCCAGATGGCGTAATCCTCGAGGGTGGCGATCGTGAGGAGACGCACGCTTTCGTTCGCCGCCGGCTTCAGCTGACGCGCCATCTGGAACCAGGCTGTCGGAGGCAGATCGTCGGCTGAGAACGCCCGCGGCGCCCCCGCGAGGAAGACGATCGCGAACACGGCGAGAATGCCGAGCGGGAAGCGCAACATCGCGAAACCCCGTTATTGGCAGCCGAGGATGATCTGGTCGAGAAGCGATCCGCTGCGGCCATTGACCGACGTCACGAACTTGCCGCTCGGGCAGGTGAGCGTGAACGGGCTGCCGCTCGTCGAATAGAAAGTCGTGCTGTACCAGTAACCCGAGTTCGGCGCGTACTGCTGGGCGCAGATCACGCCGAGCTGGTTGACGTAGCTGCCGTAGTAGCCGTACACGCCGACGACGCGCCAGTTGCCATCGTCCGGGCACGAGGCATACTGGTCGTTGCCGCCCGTGCCGCCATGCCAGGCGCCGTCGACCTTGGCCATGTCCGTATTGTTGTAAGCGCGCGTCCAGATCGGCGAAAGCCCGACGATGCTGCTGTTGGCCCGGATGTGCAGGCCGATCAGGTTGTATTCGGAGGGAGCCGCTTCGGTGAAGGCGCTGCCGCCCGTGCCGCCGGCGGACCCGGTGGTCGTATACGAGTAGTTCGCGAACACGAGATCGTGACCGTCGACGTTCGAGGCCTTGTTGCCCGCCTTGTCGACGATCGTGAGGCTCAGGTGGTGCTGGCCGCTGGTGACCGTCGAGGCGTTGAACGAAATCTGATACGGGGACGTCGTCGCGGTGCCGACCTTGGTGGTGTCGACCCAGAACTCGACCGAGGCGACTCCCGACTGGTTGTCGCCGACGTCGCTCGCGGTGGCGCTCACCGTCACCGAGCCCGAAACGCGGTCGTAGGGAAGCGGTGAAGTGATGTTTCCGGTCGGAGGCGTCTTGTCGGTCGAGCCGCTCGAGCCCGTGGCGCCGCTGATCGCGTAAACCGCCGTGCGCGTGCCGGACAGGAGATTTCCGCTGGTGTCCTTGACGGCGGCCGAAACCGTGAAGCTGCACGAGGTGGCGCTCGACGTGAACGTCCCCATGTTCACGACCGCGACGCTGCCGTTGAGCGTGACGCTGGCCGGGGTGAAAACCGAGGTGCCGCAGCTCAAGACCCAGTTCGAGTTGGTCTGGAGCGAGGTCATGTCGAGCGACGTCTTGTTAAAGGTGACCTGGAAGGTCGCCGGAAGCGAGCTCACCGTGCCGGCGGCCGGATAAAACTGGGTGATCAAAAGCGAGGTCGTCCCCGTGCTCGAGCCGCCGCTCGACGAGTTGTTCTGCGAGTCGTTCGAGCTCGAGGCGTAAACCCTCGCCAGCGGATCGCTCTGCTGGGCGACTCTCGCCGAGGTGGACGGATTGGAGCACGCGACGCACGTCAAAAGGGACACGGCCGCGACCACGACTGAATTATAGCTTCTCATCTCTCAACTCTCTCTCTTCTCTGGAGGTAGGAGTTGCAACCGATGTGCCTGAATTCAGGCACCTCAAACCCCTGAAATCGTTGAGAGCCACCCCAGCGGGGTGCTTAATTTTTATACACGCGCTTAGAAACCGGCACGATTCAGAAAGTCAGGCCGATGCGGCCGGCGCCCACGATTGCGTCAGCGGCGGCTTCATTGAGACCCGGGTTCGTCACCCACTGCACGTCCGGCTGTACGTAGAGCCAGGAGGCGACGCGCAGCCGGTAGGTCAGCTCGAGCGTCGACTCGAGGAGAGCGGTGTCGATGCCGCGAGCCGCGTTCGCGGCTCGAAAATGCTCACCCGCGCGCGCCACCGCGATACCGAGGCCAAGCTGGTCCTGCTCGCGGCGTGGGATGAGGCCGGTATAGCTCAGGCCCGACTGGATGCCGTACTCGATCGAATCGGTGGTGGCGTCGGCCCAGCCCAGCCTGAGAAAGCCCGAGAGGCCGAGCGGGCTGCGCGCCGTGGGCGCGTAGAGCTTCTGGTCGAACATCATATATAAGCCGACGCTATGGGACTCGAGCGGAAGCCCTTCCTCGTTGACGGCGAAAAGCTCGGCGTTCTTCCGGTCGTATCCCCAGGCCCCCGCGGCAAGCTTGCCGGGCAGCCCACCGAAATCCGGCGAATACGACAGCTCGGTGATCGCCATGACGCCGTCGCGCTCGCGCAGCGCGAGCGTCGTGCTCTCGGGATGCGCCGGATCGCCCGGCACGCCGTTGTAGACGGCCATGCTGAGCGAGAGCGCCTCGGTGGGCTGGCCGCGCGCACGCGCTCCGAGCGCGGTGTTCGGCCAGTACGAGGGACCCGCCTTCCCGCTGCGCGCGAGCTCGGGCGTGATGCCGAAAGAGCTGTTCATGAAAACGCCGGCCGACTCGGTGACGTTGAACTCCGTGCTGAGATCGTGCAGCCCGGCGAGCAACGAGAGACGCTCCTGGAAGAGATTCTGCTGCAGCCAGGCCTGATACAGCCGCACCGAACGCGTAGCCGAGATGTTGTCGGTGCCCTGCAGGTCGCCGATGCGCTCGCCGGGCGCCGCGCCGTGGAGCGCGAGGCCCTGCGCGCTCGCCGTCAGGCCCTTGGCATCGAGCACGCGACCGAGGTCGACGTCGACGCCGACGTTCAGCGCGCCAAGAAAGGTCGCGCGCGAGTCGGTGCCGCCCCGCAGGCCGCGCACGACGTCCGACTTGTAGTCGAGCGAAAGCTTAACCGGGCCCGTCGCCGAGCCGGCCGCCTCGCCTGCCGTGGCCTGAGCCTCGGTGCGATTGACGTCAACGTCCGTGGAAGCCACGGCGGCGGTCGCGAAAAGAATCGTAATAAAAATCATTCCGCGCAGCGATATCAATGCCGGGAATGATTATCAAGCCGGCCGAGGCTATTTCAGAACCTTGCGATCGCGCACTTCCTCGGGCGTGACGCCGCTGGCCAAAAGAATTTCGCAGATGTGGTCGAGGCGCTCGATGTGCTCGAAGGCCGACCACGGGTGGTCTCCCACCGCGCAGACGCCGTGGTTCGACTGTCCCACGATGTCGAAGGCCATGCTCGAGCCGCTCACGCCGAGCGCCTTGGCGGTGGCCTCGCCGAGCTCGCGCGTCGTCGCCGCGATGGGCGGCACCGTCGGCCCGACGCGCGTGTAGCGAAAGATCTCGGGAAACTGGGTGGCGACGAACTGGAGATCGAAGCCGCGGTACATCGCCGCGATCACGTGCGTGGGGTGCGTGTGCACGATCGCCCGGGTGGCCGGTGCGTCTTTCAGGATGAGGTAATGCATGTGCAGCTCGCCGGACGGGTGAGCGCCCTCGGGAATCTTGAGCGTCTTGTCGGGCGTGAGCGTCATGCGGACCATCAGCTCGGGATAGATGAGGTTCTTTCGCCAGCCCGACGGCGTGATGTAGACGAACTTGCTCTCCTTGCGGCGCAGGCTGCAGTTTCCGTCGCGCGTGGTGATCCAGCCGCGCGAGTAACACTCACGCATCATTTCGCCGATCGCGGTGATCATCTCAGTGCCCCCTGATTTCCGACACGAGCGCCTTGTAGAGCACCATCATGTCGTCGTTAGCTTTGCGCAAGCGCGTGAGCACGCTCGCGGCGATGCGGCGGTAGAACGGCAGCGCCCACTCGGGGTGCCGGTCGCCGAAGTCCTGGAACGCCTTGCGGCTGAGCACGAGGCAGTGGCAGGCCGTATCGCTCGTGATCGTGGCCGTCTTCACCTCGTCGTGGATGAGCCCGCCCTCGCCGAAAAACGCATGCGCCTCGCTTTTCAGGATCGCCACGCGGAAGGCGTCGCCCTCCGGGGTTTTCTTGAAGACGCTCGCCGTTCCCGTCATCAGGATGAACATCTCGGAGCTGGCCGAGCCCTCGGTGAGAATGTCGACTCCCGGCTCGTAGGCGCGATCCTCCATGATGGAGGCGAAGTAGTAGAGAGCGTCGTGGTCGGCGGCGATCTCGTCGAAGAGGCTCACCGAGCGCAGGTACTCGACCCGGCGCTCGACGGCCGCGTCGTACTGCCCCGCCGCCTCAGGCTGCTTGCGCGCCGCTGCTGACCGCATGCTCGACCCTCCTGTTCAGGATGACGATGGCCATCGCCCCCTCGGGCACGACGTAGTCGTCCTTGGGATGGAAGATGGGCTGGTTGCACTTGAGCTCTTTGACGTTCTTCAGATTCTGGAGGAGCTGGTTCACGTCGGTCGTCTTCTGCGCCTTGCGCAGAGCGTGCTCCTTGATGTTGTTGCGCGAGCCGCTGTTTTCGAGCACGCCGATCAGCACGAGCTCCGGTCGCAGGCGCGCGAACGTCTCGCGCAGCTCGCGGTAGGTGCGGTTGAGCTGGGTTTCGGGGATCTGCTCGGTCGTGAGAAACGCGGGCGTCGTCGGGTCGAGCAGGTCGAAGATGATGTTGGCCACGCCCGTGCCGCCCGAGGCGTTGACGAGCAGCAGGCGGTTGTACTCGCGCGAGTAGATCACCTCGCTCACGCCGGCGAGCTTGAGATACTGGTCCATCTTGGGATCGAGGATCTCGGCGGCGACGAGGGTGCCGCGCGCGATGTTCGAGAGCGTCATGCACGTCATGATGGTCTTGGCGTCGATCTCGGTGGCGCTGGCCTGCTGGCCGTTGTGCGTGGTGCGGTCGGCGAGGATCATCACCTTGCGCGCGCGCTCGGGGGCCGCGCGCTTGAGGGTGATCTCCGAGAAGTAGTCGCCGATGATGATGTTGAGGTCTTTCAGCTTGGGATGCGCCCGAATCTCGTCCACCGCCGCCTGCGGCATGTTGGCGACGAGCACGACCTTTTCGGCCGTGAGCCCCGGGTTGAAGTCGAGGATGTGCAGCAGAAGCTGGTGCATCTCCTCCTTCCACCCGCAGACGACGAAGTGGTTCTTGAGCCGTTCCGTTTCCACGATACCTCTCCCTTCGCGCAAAGCCTGTTCCATGAAATAGGACGAAATCTTGGCCGTGAGGATGCCGACCGACATCACGCCGGCCGTCATGAGCACCCCGGCGAGGATGCGCCCCTCGACCGTGACCGGCACCTTGTCGCCGTAACCTACCGTGAGGAAGGTGACGACGCCCCACCAGACCGCGTCGCCGTACGTCTTGATGTTCGCGTCGACGGCCTGGAACTCGGCGCGGTACACGAACCACGAAATGGCTAACCATACCGCGACGATGAATGCGACCACCGTGACGACGATGTTCTCTTTGACTGCCCAGGTTGCAAGCTTGCGTAAGTGATACCGGCCCATTCATCTACGCATCGGCAAACCGGGGTTCACGAGTTACAAAATCTTGACGGCCGGCAAAAACTGCCGGAGAAAGGGCGCATGAAATACCTCCTTCTGACCGGCCTGTTGCTCACGAGCTCCGTCGCCTCGGCAAAGACCGTCTCGCACTGCGGGGCGTACAACGACGAAGGCGGGGTCCGCCAGTCGGCCGAAGTCTTCATCACGCTGAATGGCGCCAAGCTCGCCGCCCGCTACGAGTTCAACGACCCGCTCGCGACCGACCCGACCACCAGGCACATGGTTTTCGACTCGCTCAGCGTCAAGCTTCGCACCGAGCTCCGAAAGGACATGAGCCCGCGAACCCTGGCCGACCTGCGCGAGCTCGCCGAGCTCGCGAAAATCGACTTCGCGCGGATGGACCGGATGGAGCTCTACGACGTCGAGTATGAGCGCGGCGCGATCTCGAGGGATTTTCGTTTTCTCGATGGCGCCGGCGTCCTTTACGCGGAGCTCGGCATCCTCGGCGAGAACCTGCTCCTGCCGACCTGCGAAACGATCCGGTAAGCAAGGCTGCGCTGGAGTGACCTTCCCCGGGCCCGTCAGTCGCCGCGGCGGACGGGCCGCGGCGCCTCGCGCGTCGTGAGCTCGACGGCGCCCGAGCGGTCGTGCCTCACGCGCACGAGAAAGCCGCCGCGATCGTCGAGCAGAGGTTCGACCACGTATCCCTCGGCATCGAGCGCCAGGCGCTGCGCGAGCGGTTTGCCGCCCGCGCGCACGCGGAGCGGCCGCTGCGGCATGCGCAACGTCTCGACGCCCGCGAAGTCGAAGGTCGAGTACGCGACGCGCCCCTTCTCGTAGCCGATCTTGCGCACGATCGACGTCGAGCGCAGCAGATGCGGCTCACGGCCTGGAGCCCATTCGGGCTGCGCGGCCATGCCGCGCAGGAAGTGGCGCATGTAATCGCCATAGCCGTCCGAGAACCAGAAACCCGTGGCCTCGTCGACGCTCGTCTTGACGATGCCGTTGTCGCGGCAGAAGTAGGCCGCCCAGTTGAACGAGCGGAACGCGCGGTCGCGCGCGGCGGCGTCGCCCGTCTTCTCGGCATACAAAGCGAGCACCGAGGCGAAGCGCGCCGTGTGGCTCGACATCTTGTCGAGGTCGTCGCGCTGTTCCGAGATGACCTCGGCACCGAACTGAACGCCCTTCTCGGGCACGCCTTCGGCGTTGACGACGTCGCCGGCAAACGTCGCCGTCACCCACGCAAGGATGTCGTCGACGTGCGCGCGCCAGTGGGCGTCGAGCTCCGGATGCAGCAACAAGTAGCGCGCCGTTTCGAGCGGCGTGTACTGGTTCGGATTCTCGCTCGGGTCGCGGTGGATCTCGATGTCCTCGAAGTAGCCCGACCAGTTGTGGTTTTTCAGGGGATACGCTTCGAGCCACTCCCACGCCTGCGCGCGCACGGCGCGATAGCGCGCGACGTCGCCGAGCTGGAGACGGACGAGCTCGTCAAACAGCGCAGAACTTCGCGTCCTCGGCGCCCTCGTACTTCACCGCGCCGGGCTCGGAGCTCGCGTAGGGAACGGAAGCCCACGCGAAATCGCGCGGCGTCGTCCCGTTGCGCAGCTGCTGGTCGAGCCCCTCGCGCGCGAGGCGCAAAACGTCCGCATCGCCCGAGTAGGCGTAGTATTCCAAGGCGGAGTCGGTGAGCATCGAGATCAGGCCGGCCGGGTTGTGCGCCCACCAGATCCCGGTGAGAAAATCTTTTCCCGCGTCGCCATTGAAGCGCGGGTACGTAAGATAAGTGCGCAGGCCGTTGGGCTGCACGGGGACGCGCTTAAGAAGCCCCCAGGACAGCTTCATCACGTGGTCGTAGAGCGAATCGTGGTTGCCCCAGGGCAGGAGCTTGCCCTGGCCGTCGAGGACGACGTCGCGCGTGTCGAGCCTCTCGGTGCCGGCCGCGGGCGCCGCCGCGACGAGCGCCGATAGAATGAAACACCCAGCGAGCCTCTTCAAGTTCGTCATCTCCCCGGTCACCTAGCACAGCGCGCGCGGGGCGCCCAGTGCCTAAGTTCTCGACGAGTGCGTCCCGGCTGACGGCCGCCGACGCCCAAACCACCCGGAATTTCCGCTACCTGCGGCCTGGCGCGTGGCTTGCTCTCTTGAGCGGCATGCGCCGCCTGCACCTTCTCATCGCCTTCACCGTCGCCTCTCTCGCCTTCGCCCAAGCCGTCCCCTCGAAACGAAAGACGATCGACGACGACGCAAGCATTCCCGAGGTCGCGCAGCGCGAATATCTCATCACCGACGCGGGCCACTACCCGCGCATCCAGACTACCGGCATGTCGACCTGCTACGCGCTGAGCCTCTACGACCGAAAAACCAAGACCGGCCTGCTCGCGCACATCGACGCCCCGACGCGCTTCGACGTGTCGCTCGAGCGCATGCTCCAGGAGTTCTCGCGCCGGGGCATCGCGCCCACCGCGCTCGAGGCGCGAGTGATCGGCGGCGAAACCGATCCGCCGAGCGACCCGTACAAGACCGGCCTCAAGGCCGGTGAGCGCATCTTCCAGGGCCTGGCTGCCGCGGGCATCACCGTCGTCGAACGCGACCTTGGCGGCGACAACTCGTACCGGAGCATCACCCTCGACCTGAACGACGGCGTTGCCTACGATTACGTCGAAACCGCGCCTCACGTCTCGTGGGAGTATGGCCGCCGCAAGGGCGACCGGCTCTGGGACGCCGGGCGCAAGCGGTTCTGCGACGGCACCCTCTATCGCCACGAAGACAGCCTGCCCTCGGTCGGCGTGCCGACGGACCAGCCCGACGACCGGATGTGCTTCTAGCTCACTTCTCGGCGCGATACCGCGAGACGAGCGCCTGGAAGCTGCTCTCGGCGGCGCTGATGAGGTTCGAGGGAAAGACCCCTTCGGCGATCTCGCGGCCGACGGCCAGCTCGTCGACCCAGATCGGATCCTTTTCGGTGCCGTCGAAGAGCTTGAAGCTCGTGAACGCGATCGGGCGGCCGAGATAGATGCGCACCTCGACGGCGGCGAGCGCGTCGACGCCAAGCTCGCGCAGCAGCTCGCGGCGCTCGTCGAGACGGAGCGTCTCGAAGCGATCGGCGGTCACGACGCCTTTGACGGCGTAGTAGTCGAAAGGACGGGACGGGTCGTCCGCCAGGCGCTTCGTCGGGCGATTGGCGCTCGTGCTCGAGAGATAGTGATAAACGGGGTTGCGCACGATCACGCCGGGCGCGACCACTCCCAGATGCAGCTCGCGCTCGAAGGTGGCGCCAAGGGCGAGGTAGATGTTCTCGATCTGCACGGGCTCGCGCGACGAGACCCATTCAGCGTAAAGGTCGTTCGAGTCGAGGTACGCCCGCCAGCCGTCAGCCGGTCGCCAGACCTGCTGCACGTCGCGTTTGCGCTCCTGGGCGACGACGAAACCCGCGACGGCGATGCGCTTGACGGTCGCCATCCGTTCGCGGTCGCGCACGACCTTGCCGACCGAGGAACAGCCGGCCGCTCCGAGAGCGGCGGCGAGAGCCATGAAGCCGAGCTTTTTCAACATGTGGATAACCTCATTGATGAATGCGCGCGGATCAGCGCGCACAATGGAAAATTTTGCCGTCACGGGGCGCGCGCGTCCAGCGTAGAATGGAAAGAGCAATGCATCCGATCCTTTTCTCCATCGGCGACTTCCATTTCCGCACCTACACGCTGACGAGCATCGTCGCGATGGTCATCTCGATGGTCGTGGTGCGCTCCGAGGTCCGAAGGCTCAAATGGCCCATCGAGAACCCGATCTGGTTCACGGCGCAATGCACGCTGCTGGGCTGGGTCGGCGCGCACCTCCTCTACGCGATCACGCGCTTCAACGACTACGACTGGCTTCCCTGGCTCAAGCTCACGTTCATCGACTGGGGCCACGGCAACGTCTGGTTCGGCGGCTTCCTTCTGACGTGGGGCTTCATCCACGTCGTCGCCAAACGCAAAGGCATCCCGATCCTCGCGATGTGGGACGTGGGCTGCTTCGCCGCCAACGTCGCGCTCGCGTTCGGCCGCTGGGGATGTTTTTTCGGGGGATGCTGCTACGGCTCGCCCACCGATCTTCCCACGCACTACTGGGTTCCCAACCGCGAGGGCTACACCGGCTGGCTGCACCCCACTCCGGTGTACGAGTTCACCTTCTTGATGATCGTCTTCGCCTGGCTCTGGCGGCGTCGCAAGCGCAACACCTACGACGGCCAGACCGCGGTGAACTACCTGCTCACGACCTCGCTCGGGCGCATCGTGATCGAGTGCTTCCGCGGCGACACGATCCGCGGCTTCGTGCTCGGGCCGATCACCACGTCCCAGTTCCTGGGCTTGGCGCTGTTCATCACGGGAGTGGTGTTCCACTTCCGCTTCAACCCGAAGTATAAGGCCAAGCAAAGTTAACGGTAAAAAGCCGCAGGCTTTTTACTGGATCGACCGGCCGAACTTGTCCATGCGCCGGTTGACGAGCTCGAAGAGCGACATCTTGCCGACGGCAAGCCCGTCGCCGTCCGCTTTCGAGTCGGCCGAAGCGCCGCCCGGCTCTCCGAAGCCGACGTTGTTCACGCCCGTCCCGAGGTTGATGTTGGTAGGCCCGTTGCCGGCTCCCTTAGGCCCGGCCTTCGAGGCCGCGGGCGGGAGGTTCTTGTTGGCCGCGGTGGCCGCACCACCGCCCTTGTTTCCGCCGGGGCCGCTCTTGTTGGCCGCCACGTTCTGAGCCGCGCCACCGAACATGCCGCGCGCGTCCGCGAGATCCTGGGCACCCTGGTCGGTAAGACCGCCAGGCGCGCCGTTCGGAGAGTGCGGAGCATCCGCCGACTGGCATCCCGGGTCGGTATACGTGTTGTGCTTCTCCGGACCGTCGCTCGCGGTGTTGTCCTTGTTGTAGACCTTCGTCTGGTCCGACTCGTCGTTGCTCTGCATGTAGAAGGTCAGCATTCTCTGAAATGCCGTCTTCATGATGGCCGGGTACTCGCTATCGGGCCTCGTGAGAATATTGAGATGGTTGGTCTGCCCGTCGCAGGTTTTGGAGAACTGGTCCTTCTGCCCGTCGCCTTCGTGGGCGTATCCGTCCTTGTACGCTCCACTGGAGCCTCGGATCGCATCGCCGCTGAGCCCGGCGATCGCCATGCAAAGACCCGTCACGCTGGGGATTTTGACCTCTTGCATGTTGTCGTGGTCCTGCTCGAACTTCTTGAGGGCATCCAGGCCGTCCTTCTTGATCTCGTCGAGATGGTCGGCCATCTTGGTGCCCTTGTGCTTGTAGCACTCGGTCGTCGGATCATAGATGTTTTTCAGGATCGCGTCCGGAGCCGTGTCGCTCGGCATGAGATACGTCGGGTTGTAGATCGGAACGCAGTTGTAAGCGCCGAAAGGCTTCGACGCCCCTTTTTTCCACACCGTCATTCCGGAATACGCCCCCATCGCGCCAGCCGCGACGGCAGCGCTGTCCACCACGAGAGACGCTCCCCCGGTGAGGATCGCGGCGCCGACGCCCATGCCGATCTTGCCGGCGCTCGGCACGAGACAGGCCTGGTCGCCCGAATCGATCATCGCGCTGAACGAGAAAACGCGCAGACAGGCCTTGTAGAGGCAGCCGCACGCCTGGCCATCCGGCGGCGTGCACGGCTGGCACTTGGCGTCGTTCGCATGATCGTCGCAGTCGCAGCCCACGCCGACGACTTGAATGAGAGCCGCGGCGACCGCGAGCACGCCGAGCCACGCCCTGAGGCCGCGTTTGGGCTTCTTCGACGAGCCGTCGTCGCGACGACGGCGAGCGCCGAGCGCGCCCAAGGCGAACGCCCAGATCTCGACGTTCGACGACCCTGTCGGCGGCAGGTCCTTCGGATCTTTGTGCGGAACCGGAGTGGCGCTCGGCCACTTGCTGGTCTTGTGCTTCAGCCACTGCGGAATCTCGCGCGCATAGCACTCGTTCCAGAGCTGCGTGCGAAGCGAGTCGTTGCAATCGCCACCGACCGACTGGCCGTTGCGTTTGCACTTGGCGGCTTCCTTGCACTTCGGCTTGACGTAGCTCTTGGCGCTCTTCACCCAGCTATCGGGATCGCCGAAGATCTTTTCGAACTCGTTGGCCGCGCGCCACCAGATCTCGCAGTTGACGAGACGCGAGTACATGGCGATGAGCGTCTGGTTGGCCATGACGACATGGCATGCCCCGATGGCGGCCGTGTCCCCGTCAGCCATCGCGCCCGCGGTCTGCTCGCCGGTGATCGTCACCGGGCAGTTGAGCTTGGAGACCTCTTCCGCGTTCCCCTGATGGAGATCGAGCACTTCCTGCGTGACGGCGCCGATTCCGCCCTGCACGCGCAGCACGTCCGCGGCAAGCTCCTGACAGGGCTTCGCGCCCTCGATGTCGACGAGCTGGATGTCCTTGTCCTTGATCTCCCGGAAAAGTTTTTCCTTGAAGTGGTTCTGGGCCTGCACGAAAGCTCCGCGATACTGGCCGTACTCGTACGAGCAATGCGAGTCGGTGTTGTCGACGTTGAAGCCGCCGCCGGTGATGTACCCGAGATGCGTCGTCACGTGCAGCCACATCCCGCACTGTTCGCCGCACGAGCGAGCGGGATTTTTCTCCGGCATCCAGTTGTGGTTGATGTTGTCCGGCAACTTGCCCTTGGGGTTCTTCGCGCGCCACTGGTAAGCCGCGAGAAGGTCTTCGCCTTCGCCCTGGGTGACGTTGCACACGGGTACCGCGCCCGCCGCCTTGAGACCGGTGGCGGCATTGGTGCGCGTGCCGAGATAGATGTCGGTGATGCGATCGGCCAGATAGGCTTCGGAGCGATCTCTGAGCAGCTCGAGCAGGCCCTTGCCCTCCTTCACCGTGCAAGGCGGCTGGCCCAGAAGCGTCGGGCCCTTCTCGCGACACTTGATGTCGACGTGGTCGACGGCCTTTGGATTCACCTGGGGAAGCTGTGCGTCGCGAAGCTGGCTGCGAACCTGCGCGGTGTCCGCCGCGCTGGCGGCGGCGTCGGCGGCAGTTTGCGCCGCACCAGCCGAAGCCGCGGCCTGTTTACACGCGACGTCAGTCGCCGCGCATTCCGCCCAGGCGCTCTGTGCGTACAACGTCGCACTTGCAACGATGATTCCGCACTGGATCATCTTCAACGCATGTTTGGCGCCCATGAGAATACCCCCCGAGGAAAGGAAACCGAATACCCCTAAAATTTTCCCTCTTTTAAATTCTACCTCCGAGAGCTAGAATAAAAAAGTCGGATACTTTTTCGATACGTGGGGTTTCGGGATGTTCAATTCAACTCATCGGAAGAAGAAGATTTTAATTAAGCACCTGGCGCTTGTAGCCACACTTGCTGGAATTTCAACACTATGCACAAATGCATCCGCGAGCGCTCTAAAAGGCGTGGCCGAGGCTAACAACGAGTTCTACCGCCAGGCGCGGGATCTCGGGGCCAACGCGAAGATGAGCGAACTCATGATACTTCAGGACAAAATCATGGGTCCGGCCATGCGGTCGCTGAACCAGGAGCACCTCGAGCGCTCCAAGGCCTGGAAGGGTTCGATCAAGGCCAATGCGCTGACCAAGGAAGAGTTTCTCGAGATCTTCGGTTACGAGCTCGGCGCGAAGGGCGACGGCAAGGGTGAAGACGGCAAGGACGGCGCCAAGAAAGACGGCGAGGCCGGGAAGCCGACGGCCGCGGGCCGCGTCGGCGCCCTGCAGAACACCGGCGAGCAAGGCGGCTCGGACGGAGCCAAGGATGCCAAGTTCGGCGGCAAGCGCGAGAGCGCGAACAAGATCAAAGTGAACGCCGACGGCATCATCGAATAATCGGCAGCCCCGAGCCGACCCAGGCCCGCATCCCACCCGCGAGGTCGCCGACGTGCGCCAGCCCGAGGCGCATGAGAGTTTCAGCGGCGACGAGGCTGCGGCTTCCGACGTCGCAGACGAGAAAGATTCGCGAGGCTCCCGCCAACGTATCCCAGTGCAGCACGAACTCGCTCATCGGGAGGTTCTCGACGCCCTCGACGCGGGCCTTCGCGAACTCCTCGCGCTCGCGCACGTCCACGAACAACGTTCCTCGCCCGCGCTCGTCCGAGAGAAGCTGGCGCAAGCGCGCCGGATCGACTCGCTCGACCCGTGAAAGCGGCCTCAGGCAAGCGGTCGCGCACATCGTGACTAGTCATGCGCCGGAAGCACCCAGGTCGCGTCTCCGAGCGCGCCGAGGCGCGAATGGATGCTGTCGTACTGCGCCGACGCGTCGGCGCCCGGAAAGTCGGTTCGGCCGCTGCCGCCGATGAAGAGCGTGTCGCCCGTGAACGCGGCCCGGCCCCAGGCGCCTTCGAGCACCAGGCTGACGCTGTCGGGCGTGTGGCCCGGAGTCGCGAGCGCCCGCAGCGCGAGCTCGCCGCCGATCTCGAGCTCCTGGCCGTCGACGAGGCGGATGTCGGCCCGCGCCGACTGGGTCGACGAGCCCATCGCGATCCGCGCGCCGAAATTCTCGGCGACGAGATGCGAGCCCGAATAATGGTCGGCATGGGTATGCGTGTCGATGACGAGCGTCGCCTTGAGCTTCTGCTCCGCGAGATAAGCCTCGTACGTCTCTTGATGATCCGCGCGCGGGTCGATCAGGCAGGCCGTGCCGCTCGCGCGATCGCCGAGGATGAAGGAGTTGCAGCCGCCTTCGGCGCGAATCTGTCGGAAAACGAGGTTCATCTGCGTCAAGCTTGACCACAATTCGCTTTTTAAGCCAAACAAAAATGACTACGATTGGAGTCATGAAACACCGTAAAACCACGATCGCGCTCGGTCTCGCGTCGGTGCTCGCCGTCTCGTGCTCGAGCGCCGAACGCTCGCCCGCCACGCCCGCGGCGCACTTCACCGAAACGGTCAACGCGCAGCAGTTCTACCGGGGCAACGTCCACACCCACACCACGCGCAGCGACGGCAACATGGATCCGGTCGGCGTGATCGGGTGGTACAAGAGCCACGGCTACGACTTCCTCGCCGTCACGCCGATGGGCGCCGTCGAGATGGCCAACAAGCAGATCGCCGAAGCGCACGCCGACGGCGGGGTGGCCCTCCTCAACCACCCCAACTTCTACTGGGCGCTGCCCCAGGACGATCTGCTCAAGATCGACGGCTTCGAGATCCTCGAGATCGCCAGCGGCCACCATCTCGTCAACGAGGCCGGCAACTCGACGCATCCGTCCGAGGAAGAGCTGTGGGACACCTATCTCTCGCAGAAGCACCGCGTGTACGGCGCCGGCGTCGACGACACGCACGAGTACCACGTGTTCAACGACAAGGTCGAGACGAACCCCGGCCGCGTCTGGATCCAGGTCTGGGCGCCGAAGCTCGAGGAGCACGTGCTCTGCGAAGCGCTTCGCACCGGCCACTTCTACACCGCCCGCAACTCGAAGATCAGCGCGCTCGTCGTGACGCCGTCGCGAATGGAGCTGGCCGTCGACGACTGGCAGCCCTCGACCGATCACGTCGACTTCATCGGGGCGGGCGGACAGCTGCTCGAGCGCGTCTTCACCAACCCCGCGCGCTACACTCTGCGCGGCGGCGAGGGCTACGTCCGCGCCCATGTTTTCCAGGAGCGCAAGGACGGCCGCAAGCACGAAGCCCTGACCCAGGCCTACTTCATCAAGAATGACTGAGAAGACTCCGCGTCGCCCGCCTTGGCTTGCCCCGCTGCTCGCCGGCGCGATCGCGCGCCTCTCGCTGCCGTGGTACGGGCACGGCTTTCGGTACATGGACGAGCACTGGCAGACGATCGAGCCGGCCAACGGCCTGATCCACGGCGCGTGGTCCGTCACGACCGAGTGGCGCCTGGGGCTGCGCTCGTGGATCTATCCCGGCGCCGTGTCGCTGCTGATCCGCGCGGCCGAAGCGCTCGGCCTGCGCGACCCGATCTGGATCGTCTCTTTCGTGCGCACCCTGCACGGCGCGCTCGCCTGCGCCGCGATCCCGCTCACCTATCTTGCCGTCGACCGCCTGACCGGCGGCCCCTCGCTCCCGAGGGGCAGAACGGCGGCGCTCCTCTCGGCCTGGATGGTCGCGCTCTGGCCGTTCTCGATCTATTGCGGCTACCACACGCAAGGCGACATGACCGGCGCGCTCTTCGTGCTCGCGGGAGTCGCCGCCCCGGCTCTCTTCGAGAACGAGGGCACGGGCCTGCTCGCGGCGGGCCTCGCCTTCGGCGCCGCGCTCGCGATCAAGATCGACCTCGCCGTCGCGGGGCTCGGCTACGGCATCTGGCTGCTCGTCGAGACCCGCGAGCCCCGACGGGCGCTGGCGCGCGCCGCCTGGCTCGTCGCCGGCGTCGCGCCGCGCGGGTTCGTCGGGGGTCTCGTCGACCGCCTGACCTGGCACCAATGGTTTCACAGCATCATCGGCCATGC
>JACQAX010000217.1 GCA_016194795.1 Deltaproteobacteria bacterium
GCCGCTCACGCCGTAGAAGCCGTTGTCGAGGCGGTTCACGCGCAGCGGTTTGTGGATGGTCAGGCTGTGGCCGGTCGTGCTTTTTTCCTCGAGCGGCGCGACGACCCATACCTGCCCCAGCTTGCGCAAGTGCTTGTAGAGTACTTCGAGGCCCCAGGCATACACACCGTCATCGTTGCTGATGAGGATCTTCAAAGCCATGACGATATTCTAGCGTCGCGGTGGCGGGCAGGCAAGAATTGAGAATTATTTTACAGTTGCGGAATACGCGCTCGATACGGCGCTTCCAGGGTTTCGTTGTGTTGGTCGCCACCGGCGACGTTGGCGCTCTTGTAGATCGGCAAAGTTTTCCCGGCGGCCGCCCACGCGTCGCACGCGCGCGCGAGCGCCCAGTTGTAGACGAACGCGTTGGCGATCGTCGAGCCCGCGGCCACGCGCACGCCGGCGATCTCGACGAGCGCGTCGCCCGGCGGGCAATGGTTGTCGATCACGATGTCGCAACATTCGAAAAGCTTTTTTCCGCTCGAATGCCGGCTCGTGGCCGAGCGCGAATGCGTCAGGCTCGTCAGCGCCACCGTGGAGACGCCCGCCTTGCGGCACTCGAGGGCCATCTCGATCGAAGCGGCATTGATCCCCGAGTTGCTGGCGATCCACATCATGTCGCCCTTGCGCGCGCCCGCGCGCGCGAACAGGATCGGCGCGACGCCTTCCAGCCGCTCGAGCTTGCCGCTGATCTTCGGCGTCGTGTGCGGCGAGATGAAGTCGTGCAGCACCGGATACACCGGAATGAGCCCGCCGGCGCGATGGAACGCCTCCTCGACCAGCACGCTCGAGTGGCCGCTGCCGAAAACGAACACGAGCCCCCCGCCGTCGACCGTCGAGCGCATCAACGAGGCGGCGTCGGCGACGCGCTCGTCCTCGCCCTGGCGAATCGCCGTAAGCAGCTCGTCGATCGCGCCGGGGTAGCTGGGGGAGCCGGATAGTTTCGTGGTCGTCGTTCGCATGGTTCTCCTCGCCGGTCAGTGCGGCATCGCGTTCTGGTTCTGGCCGGGGCTCTGGGGGACGAGCCCCCCGCCCTCTTGAAGATTGGTGAAGCCCTCGCCCGACAGGTTCACCGGGATGTTGAACGTCACGGCGATCTTCGGCTGGTCGATCGTGCGGCTCGCGAGCAGCGTGAGCTTATAGCACTGCGAAGGGCTCTGGTAGGTGAGGCCGCCGTTGACCGACTGCACGACGCCCGGGCTTTCGTTCTTGTTCTGGGTCGTCGGGAAGCTGTAGGCGATGCCGGCCAGAAAGCCGAAGTAGTCGTTGATCGACCAGCTCAGCGTGCCCGAGATCGAGTTGGAGTTGGTGGTGATCTGGTTGTAGCTGTAGTTGAAGCCGATGCTGCGGTCGAAGGCGAGCAGCCTTCGCGTGTAGCGCGCGAGGATGTACGAGGCGCCCAGGTTGTAGGTCGAGCCGTGGATGTACGGGTAGTAGTAGTACTCGCCGCGCGCCGCGAAGCGCTTCGTCTCGACGTTGGCGAGCGTGAAGAAACGCGAGAGCGGCTGGCGCACGGCGTCCTTCTTGTACTCGTAAAAGTTCACGCTCTGGCCCGAGACGATGTCGACGACCTTCCGATAGTTGTTGCCGTCCTCTTTGAGGATGAACTTGTTGCCGATCTGGTAGGAGAGCGAGTTTCCCAGCGGCACGAAGTAGAGCTGCGTGTCGCTCGAGATCGGCACGATGTCGAACTCGTCGAACTCGTTGCCGGCCGTCGAAAGCTGCTTGATGAAGGGGTGCTTGGCGTTCTGCTGGACGATCGGGATGTTGGAGTACGTGAGCGAGGGCCTGAGCTTGTGCTTGATCACCCCGCCGTAGACCCGTTCGATGGAAGTCGCCGCTTCGGCCTGCGCGAGCAGGTAACCGCGCGCCGTGGGCGCCGCGGCGTTCTGGTCGAAGACGTAGCCGAACGTGCGGTACTGGACGCTTGGCACGAGCTCGAGCACGCTGTTGAAGTTGGCCAGGTAATAAAGCTCGGGCACGAGGTTGAAGCGCTGCGCGCGCCGCAAGGGGGTCGAGCCCTCGAGGTAGAAGTTCTTCGACGGCGGGCTGAAATCGGTCGGATAGATCGCGTCGAACGGGCCCGAGTCGCGCCAGAAGCGCGAGTAGTTGTAGGTCATCCCCCAGTAGAGCGGAAAGTCCTTCACGATCGTGTGGTCGACCGTCGCCAGCGACACGCTCGGCAGGAGCTGCACGGTGTTCCGATCGAAGTCGAGCAGCTCGGGCGTCATCTGGTTGCGCGTCCACTTGATCGACGACCAGACGCTGAGGTCGCGCCCCGCGCGCGAAAGCCCCAGGTCGGAGATCATCCCCGGCTCGCCGCGGCCCGGGATGTCGCCGATCTTGCGGTTGTAGTCGCGGTCGCTCGCCGTGAGGATGTTCATCTTCTGCTCGAAGCCCCACGGGAGCTCGAGGTTGTGGTTGTAGGCCAGCGCGTAGCGGTCGAAATACGGGTCGCGCACGAACTGCTTGTCGCGAAGATAGAACGTGTTGAGGTTGCCGTAGCTGCGCTTGCCCAGCATGTAACGGTACTCGGCCTCGGCCTTGACGCCCTTGAGCGAGTAGAAGCCGGCGGCGAGCGTCGCGTCCATCGAGCGCGAGATCGCCCAGAAGTATGGCTGGATGAAGGTGAAGCCGTTTTCGCTGGCGAGCTGGACGCGCGGAAACAGCAGGCCGCTCTGGCGCTTCGTCTTCACCGGGATGATCGCGTACGGGAGATACAGGGTGGGCGCGTCGTTGACCTTGATGAAGACCTGGTTGAGGTAGGCATAGCCGTCGACCGTCAGGTCGATCGAGTGGCCCATGAGCTTCCAGCTCGCCGGGCAGTCGCGGCAGGTCGAGTACTCGCCGTCGTAGGCGATGAAATGGTTGAGCGCCTTGCGCTCGATCTTCTCGCCCACGAGCTGGTACTTGTCGCTCTCGACGCGCCCGTCGGTGATGATGCCGGTCTCGGTCACGAAGTTGAAGTCCATCTTCGTGCCGTAGATGACCGTGTCGGGGGTGAAGTAGACGACGTTGCCCTCGGCGTGGAGCTGCTCGGTGGAGAGGTCCATCTGGGCGTAGTCGGCCGTGAGCAGCTCGTTGGGCCGGCGGATGTAGACGTTGCCGAAGCACTCGAGACGGTTCTTGGCGAGATCGCGCAGGCTGCGCGTGCAGCTGAGGTGCAGCGACTTGCCCGAGAGCATCAGGCGCGTGCCCTTCGCCGTTCCTTCGGCGTCGCCGCTGGCCCCGCTGGCGCCGCGCGCCTTCTTCGAGGCCCGGGGCGCGGCGACGGCCGCGCCTTCGACGACGAGCGAGCAAACGCCCGCGATCGCGATCGCCAGGAGCCCGATGCCGAGAAACGCCGCGGCTATCGATGATTCTTGCGAGCGGTTTTCGGCCATGACCCCTGTTTCAACATGTTGAGAATCTTGGAGAGCGTCTGGGGAAGGTCTTTGCGGTGGACGATCATGTCCACGAAACCGTGCTTGAGCAGGAACTCCGAGCGCTGAAATCCTTTCGGGAGCCCCTGGCGCATCGTCTGCTCGATGACGCGCGGGCCGGCGAAGCCGATGAGCGCGCCCGGCTCGGCGACGATGATGTCGCCCAACATCGCGAAGCTCGCCGCCACGCCGCCGGTCGTCGGATCAGCCAGCACCGAGATGTACGGCAGGCCCTTGCGCTTCATCTCGGCAACGAGCGCCGAGGTCTTGGCCATCTGCATGAGCGACAGGATTCCTTCCTGCATGCGCGCCCCGCCGCTCGACGAGACGATCACCGCCGGCAGCTCGTTTTCGATGGCCGCCTCGAAGAGGCGCGCGATCTTCTCGCCGACCACCGCGCCCATGCTGCCGCCCATGAAACGGAACTCGAACGAGCCGAGCATCGCCTCGGTGCCGGCGATCGTGCCGCGCCCGGTGACGATGGCATCGAGCTGGTGCGTGGATTCGGCGGCGCGCTCCAGGCGCGACACGTAGGGCTTGGTGTCGTTGAACTTGAGGGGATCGTTCGAGCGCAGGCCCGCGTCGATCTCCTCGAACGTGTGGTCCTGGGTGAGAACCGCGATGCGCTCCCAGGCGCCCACGCGAAAGTGGAAGTCGCACTCAGGGCACACTTGAAGATTGTCTTTAAGAACCTTCGACTGAAGAATCTCGCCACAAGACGAGCACTTGACCCAGAACCCCTCAGGGACTTTCACGACCTTGTCGGAGGGCTTTTCTTTGATCTTCGGGGTTTTGACGCCTTCGAACCAGCTCACCGGGAACCTCCCGGCGGTAGCGAGGCGTTAGAAAATAAACTCGTCCTCTTGCTCGACGACCGTGAGGTTATCGATCTTGAGGTCATGGATCTCGTTGAGCAGCGTTTGGTTGAAGCGCGGCTTGAGATGGTAGATGTACATCGGGACGTTCGCATGGATCTTTCTCAACTCCTCGCGGAACGTCTTCGGGGTGAAATGCCCGCTGATGTTCGCGACCGCCTCTTGCTCGATCGGGAAGGAGATCTCCGTGAAGATCGCCTTCAGCCGTTTCGTGGCGTTTGTCTTCTGCCAGATGAGCTCGGTCGGACCGGTTTCGCCCGTGATCGTGACCGCGCCATTGGCGTCTTCTAAAATAAACCCGACTGCATTACACGGATG
This sequence comes from Deltaproteobacteria bacterium, assembly GCA_016194795.1. Taxonomy (GTDB): domain Bacteria; phylum Bdellovibrionota; class UBA1018; order UBA1018; family UBA923; genus JACQAX01. The sequence goes on from JACQAX010000217.1 coordinate 4,658, forward strand.
GTTGACACTGTACATACGTATGGTCAGGTCGTCAATTTTGATCCGTTCTTTCACAGCCTTGTAAACAATGGTCGGATTGCTCTTCGAAGGGATCTTGGCGAAGTCGGGCCAGAGGATGTCGTTGAAGAGATGTTTCTTGATGTGGCCGATCACGGGCGGCACGCTCACGATGCACATGGGCTTTTCGCGCGCGCCGAAAATATTGTCGACCATGAACGGAAGGTCCTTCACGTGGTCGATGTGCGGGTGGCTGATGATGACGTAATCGATGCTCTCCTGACGCGAGATGGAGAGCGCCGTAGCGCTAGCACCTGCGTCAATCAGGATGCGATCGTTGATGAGAAAGCTCGTCGTTCTTAAGCCCGGCGCAATGCCGCCGTCGCCACCGAGTACCCGAATCTTCATGGATTAGCGGCGCTCCTTCGCCGGGGCCTAACCTGAGTCTTTCGTTCTTTTCTTGATTGTACCGGTTTCGAAAGCTTTTACAAACGCGTCGACGACTTCGGCGTCGAATTGGGTGCCGCGATATTTCACGATCTCGTTGAACGCGATCTTCGGATCCAGACCCTTGCGATAGGGGCGCGTGCTCACCATCGCGTCGTACGTGTCGGCGACGCTGATGATCGAGGCGATCTTGGGGATGTCGTTGCCCTTGAGGCCGTAAGGGTACCCTTTCCCGTCCGGCCTTTCGTGGTGGTAGCGCATGCCATCGACGACGTCTTTCAGCTCCTCTACTGCTTTTTGAGAACCCGGTCGTCGATCCCGATCTTGCCGATGTCGTGCAGAATGGCGGCGAGCTTCAAGTTCTCGCGCTCTTTCTGGGTCAGCGTCATGTAATCCGAGATCGCCAGCGTGTAATGCAGGACGCGCTTGGTGTGGCCCCCCGTGTAGCGGTCCTTGGCCTCGATCGCGCCGGCCATCGCCGTGGCCGTTTGCAGGAAGGTCTCCTTGAGCCTCGTATAGAGCATCGCGTTCTCGACGGCGATGGCCACCTGGTACGAGAGCGCTTCGAGCAGGCCCACGTCCTCCGACGTGAAGTCGGTCGAGACCTTGTTGATGGCCTGAAGCACCCCGATGACGACGCCCTTGGCGACGATCGGCACGCAGATCATGTTGCGCGTGTTGAACTTGGTTTTTTCGTCAGCCTTTTTGAAGTGGAACGGGTTCTTGCTCACGTCATTGATGAGCATCGGGCGGCCGGTCAGCGCGACGTGGCCGGCGATGCTGCTCTCGTTGATCGGGAGACGGAACGAGTCTTTCAGCTCGCTGCCCGCCGTGCCGAGCGCCGTTTCCCAGTAGAGCTCGTTCGTCGCGAGATCGGCGAGCAGAAGCGAGCCCGTCTCGCAGCCGAGAAGCTTGCACGTCGCTTCCATCGACTTCTCGCGAACCGTCGCCGTGTCGAGGGTGGAGTTGAGGATGGCGCTGAAGTTGGCGAGGCACTCGAGCTGGTAAACCTTGGTCTGAGTGATGGCGATGGTGCTCGAGATCTCTCTTTCGAGGATCTCGATCTTCTTCATCGCCTCTTCGAGCTTGGCTCCAGCAGCCACTTCCAGTGTCTGCAGAGCTTCGCTTCCAGCGACCTCGGCTAGTTTGCTCTTCCCCATCCACCCATCCCTGGTAGCAGAAAAAAAAGTGGCCGACTCGCAGAGCATCCTGTTCTGTGAGCCGGCCTCGCGGAACTTTTATGAAAATCCTTTTCCATAAATCCGTCCATGGATTTAAGCTCCACAACCACTAAACCTAGGTTAAAGGATGCTCGTCTCAAGTCAAGCGGCGGATGATAAATTCGTAAACCACGCGGCGCGGCACCTTGAACTTTTTCGACAGCTCGCGCGAAGCGTCTTTGGATGAAACCCCCGATTTAATTAAAGAAGCGATTTCTTCTTCCTGTTCGGGAGTGAGAGCGATCGTTTCTTGGTCGGCAAATCCTTCTTGCGGATCCGCTCCTGGAGCCTCACTTGACGCGCGTTCCGGCTTCGCTTTCGGCGCCGGAACCTCGCCACCGAGAATCCCGAGCACGCACTCGCCTTTGATTTTTCCGCGCGCCGCGAGCGTTTCGTGAACTTTTTCGGCCGTTCCGCGCACGAGCTCCTCGTGGATCTTGGTGAGCTCGCGCCCGAGCACGACCGGCGCCTGCGGAAGCTGGCGCGCCACGATCTCGAGGCTGCTCTCGATGCGGCCCGGCGCCTCGTAAAACACGTGCACGACGGGGTTGGCGCGAATCACCTCGAGCGTGCGCTCGACTTCGCCGTGCGTGCGCGGAAAGAAACCGTGGAAGAGATATTTCGGGCTCGGCAGCCCGCTCGCCGAAAAGAGCATCGCCGCCGCCGTCGCGCCGGGCACCACCGTCACGCGCGCTCCGGCCTCGACGGCCGCGCGCACCAGCACGTAGCCCGGGTCGCTCACGACGGGCATGCCGCCGTCGGTGACGTACGCCACCGACTTGCCCTCGCTCAAAAGCTTCTGGATCTTCATCGCCACCGAGCGGGGCGAATGGTCGTGGAACGAGTCGATGCCGTTTCGCCGCTCGATCTGGAAGTGCTTCAGCAAGATGAGCGTGCGCCGCGTGTCCTCGCAGAAAACCGCGTCGGCCTCCTTCAGGACGCGCACCGCCCGATAGGTCATGTCCTCGAGGTTCCCGATCGGGGTCGCCACTAGGTAAAGGATGCCGCTCGGATCGCTCGAGTCGCCGGATTCAGGATTTGCCGATTTCTTCATATAGGTGTGAGCCCTATACTATTGAGCGGGAGGCAGCTATGGCAATGAAAACCATTATTCGCAAGGACGGGGACGCGGTCATCGTGACCCTCGAAGGGCATTTGGACTTCGAGACGACCGACGCCTTTCGCGAAAGCCTGATGAAGCTCGAGAAACAGACGACCGGCTCGCGGGTGATCTTCGATCTCGCCGCCCTGCAGTTCGTCGGTTCGAGCGGGATCAGCGCGTTCGTGCAGGCCTTGCGCGAGTTCAACGGGCGCGCATCGACCAAGCCACGTTACGCGAACGTGAAGTCCGAGTTCCGCAAGATCATCTCGGCGTTCGACGAGAACAACTCTTTCGAGTTTTCCGACACGACCGAGCGCGCGCTGCGCAGCTTCGACAACTAAAACCGGATCGCCAGCAGAGGCGTCCAGAACGCCAGCTCAGCCCTGCGCCTCTGCTCGATTCCCCCGGCCACCCGTTCCGGCCCGAACCTCAGATCGATTCGCGACTCCGGCTCGTCTTTCCGAGGCGGCAGGTGGTCCTTGAAATCTTCCTCTTCGCCTTCCTCGTAATCGTTGGGACCGACGGGCTTTCGCGGGGCGTACGGCCCGCGCGGCCTGCGCGCGCCCCGCCCTTGCTCGGGGGCGGCGTCCTCGCTCGGCGTCGCGACGATGTACGCCGCCAGCGCGATCCCCGCGTACATCCCGGCGCTGGTTCCCATGAGGATGTTGCGAAAGCCCCCCATCCCGAGGGCGGTCGTGCCGGCGCCGATCACGAAGCCGGCTGCCGCGCCGTAGCCGGCCGTCTTGAACATGAGCTTCAGGCGCTTGTCGAGCGCGAACGCGTTAGCCGAAAAGGCGCAGAAGCAGACGAGCATCAAAATGGCGGTGGCGAGCTTGGTGCGAACGGCCGTCATAGCTAAACTCTGCGCGGGACCTCGCGGCCTTGTCAACCAGACTCAAACCATCGCGACGTTTTTCCAGTGCTCAAGGCGCTGAGCCTCGACCCAAACGACGTCGAAGCGAAGTGCCGCGCGGCGGGCCCAGCGGCGCGCGAGGAGATAGCGCTGGGCCGTGGCGACTAGCCTTCGGCGCTTGGGCGCGCTGATGGTGTATCGCAGCCAGGGCGACCGCGCCGCCGCCGACCGGACCTCGACGAACACGAGCTCCCCGCGCGCGTCCGTCGCGACGAGATCGATCTCGCCGCCACGCCAGCGAAAGTTGCGCTCGACCACGCGGTAGCCGGCGCTCGCCAGAAAATCCTCGACGCGCCTCTCGGCGCTCATCCCCTTCTCATGCGTGCTCGGATGGCTAGTTTTCCTGACCGGCGTCGGCGTCATCGCCACCGGCGTTGCAAGGCGCGGGCCCCGGCTGCCCGGCTCGCGTCTTGAACGGCGCGAAGCTTTTCCGGTGGAGCGGGCACGCGCCGAGCCGCGCGATGGCGCGATAGTGCTCGGGCGTCGAGTAGCCCTTGTGCGTCTCGAAGCCGTAGCCGGTGAAAACCGCGCCGAGCTCGGCCATCCAACGGTCGCGGTAAACCTTGGCGACGATGCTCGCCGCGGCGATCGACATCGAGCGGCTGTCGCCCTTGACGAGCGTTTCGA
>JACQAX010000175.1 GCA_016194795.1 Deltaproteobacteria bacterium
CCACATGTGGATGCCGGACGTGTACGAGGGCGCTCCGACGACCGTCACCAACTTCATGACCACCGGCCTCAAAGCCGCCGCCTTCGCGGCCTTCATGCGCGTGTTCATGGGTTTCGGCTTCGCCGAGGACGTCACTAGCGCGCTGGGGCATAGCCTGCACAACGTAATGTGGGTCACGGCGGTGCTGACGATGTTCCTCGGCAACGTCATCGCGCTCACCCAGCGCAACATCAAGCGCATGTTGGCCTACTCCTCGATCGCGCACAGCGGTTACATCGTCGTCGGCTTCATCGCGGGCGGCCATTCGGAATACGGCTACACGTCGATCGTGGTCTACCTGGTCGCTTACGTGATCATGAACCTCGGCGCGTTCGCCATCGTGTCGCTGCTCGGCGAGCGCGGCGACCGCAACACGGACGTTCAGGACTACGCGGGCCTGGGCTTTCGCCACCCGCTGCTCGGTTTCGGCATGGCCGTCTTCATGTTCTCGATGGCCGGCATCCCGCCGACGGTCGGCTTCGCGGGCAAGTACCTCATCTTCAGCAGCGCCGTGGCCGCCGGCGAGACGACGCTTGCCGTCCTGGCCGTCCTTTGCAGCGCGATCTCGGCGTACTACTACCTGCGCGTCATCGTGTACATGTACATGAAGGAACCGGTTCGCGAGAGCCGCGTGGCGTTCGCCATCCCGGTGACGCTCGTGATCGCGGCGGCGACGATCGCCACGCTGGGCTTCGGGCTCTTCCCGTCGATGCTCATCCATGCCGCGAAAAAGGCCGCGTCGATCTGAGGCGGACCTGGATTTTTTTGCCCAGCTGCGCGCCGTCGCGCTTCGACGTATCATTATAGGACTTAGAGCACGGGGCAAACTCCAGGGATGGAACAGCGATTTTACAAGGTCAGGCTGACCAACGGCCGAGTCATCGGGCCGCTCGATCTCGAGCGCGTCAAGCTCTTCATTTATAAGGACAAGATCACGGGCCTCGAGATGGCCCGCCTCTACCCGACCGGCGACTGGAAAGACATCAACACGTATCCCGAGATCGCCGATCTGCTGATGCAGAAGCTCGAAAACAAGCTCGAGGTCGATCCCAACGCGCTCGCGGCCGCGGCCGGCGAGGCGCAGGGAGAAAGCGACGGCAACACGAAGGCGTCGCCGGACGACCCGATCCCGATCCAGGAGGAGACGAAGCTCCCCGATCCTCCGCCGCAGCGAAACCCGAACACGCACCAGACCGGAACGCCGCAGCTCAACATGCCAGAAGGCAGCATGGACATGAACCAGGCGGCCGCCGCCGCGCCCGCGGCGGACGGCGACAGCGAGCGCACGATGATGATCACGGCCGACAACGAGCGCACCATGATGGTGGTGAGCCCCAACGCCGCGAAGGCCGCGTCGGACGCGCCCGCGCTCGACACCGGAAGCGAGCCGCAGCTCGACGCCGACGGCAACCCCGTCGTGCGGGTCTCCAGCCCCGACGAGCACGTCGTCGTGGCCGACCCGTTTCTGGCCGCCGAAAAAACGGCGATGCTCGTTCGTCCCACGAGCGGCGACGCCGCGCCAGGCGGGCCCGGCGCGGCGCCCGGCAAGAAAAAAGCCACCCTCGCCGACCACAAGAAAAAGATCGTCGCCGGCGCCGTCATCGTGATCGCGGCCATCTTCATGACGATGGACGAGGACAAGCCGAAGTCCGACGACAGCTTCCGAATCACGAAGATCGAGCTGCCCGCGACCGGCGCAAAGCCGGATCCCGGTCGAAGCGAGAAGGTTTTTCTCGAAGGCATGAAGGCCTATTACCAGGACACCGTCGAAGGCTATAACCGCGCCGCCGAGGTCTTCAAGGCCGCCGCGGCGCTCGATCCGAACAACGTGCGCGCGCTCTGCATGCTGGCGAGCAGCTACATGAACCTCTTCGACGTGGTCGATCGCAACGCGACGTATTTCAATACGGTCACGCGCCTGATCGAGATGGAGCGCGCCAAGGGAGTCGACCTCGCCGAGACCGTCATCGCCGACGTCGAGCTCTACCACCTGCTCGGCAATCCCGACGCCGCCTTCAACCGCATCGTCGAGTTCGCCAAGACCCACGAGTGGGGCATGGACATGATCTACTACCTGGCGCTCACCTTCTACATGAAGGGCAACTACGCCGAGGCGCTGCAGCAGCTCAACAAGATCGAGCAGAAAGACTTCTTCAGCCCCAAGATCAGCTATCTGTACGGCGAGATTTTCGAGAAGAGCTCGCAGATCGAGGACGCGCTCAAGGCGTTCACGTTCACCATCACCAAGAGCCCCAAGCACATCAAGGCGCACGTGAAGCTCGCCGAGATCTACTTCGCCAAGGACAACATGCCCGAGTCGGGCAAGCACGCCGACTTCGTCATCGTGAACAAGAAGTTCGCGTCGCGCAACGAGCTGGCCAAGGCGTATTACTTCCGCGCCCGCATGCACATGGTCGCCAACCACGTCGACATCGCGCTGGCCGACCTCGAGAAAGCGCGCACGCTCACGCCCGACGACCAGGACATCCTGCTCGACTACTACACCCTCAAGGCCAAGCACGGCGACAAGGTCAAGAACGCGCCCGAGGTCGCCAAGATGTTCTACTTCATGGCCGAGGGCGAAAAGGCGATGAAGGCCGAGAACATGAGCGACGCGCTGGCCGCGTTTCTCAGCGCGCGCGAGGCGTACGACAAGGACGCGACCCCGCTGCTTCGCCTTGCCGACGTGTTCATGAAGAAAGGCGACCCTCAGTCGTCGATCACGAACCTCGAGAAAGCCCTCGCGATCGACCCGAAGCGCAAGGAGGTCTACCCCAAATACATCCATACCCTCATCCAGGGCTATGAGTTCGAGGAAGCGCTCAAGATCATCAAGAAATTTCAGGAGCAGCAGCCGGAGCCCGCGGTGCTCGACCGCCTCTACGGCGAGCTTTTCCTGAAGCAGGAGAAATACCCGGAAGCTTCGACCTACCTCAAGCGCGCGCTCGAGGCGTCGAACTTCGACTCGTCGGTTTACGTCGCCTTCGGTACGCTCATGTTCAAGACGAACAACTTCCAGGACGCCGCGTTCTACATGGGCTTGGCGCAGCGGTTCGACCCGTTCAACGTCGACGCGACGGTCACGATCGGAAAATCCATCGCCGAGCTCGACTCGCTCGAAAAGGGCGTCGAGTACGTACAGAGCATGCTGCAGATGTCGCCGCACAAGGCCGCGCTCCTCAACGGCATCGCCGAGATCTACGCGCGCAAGGGCAAGTACGACGACGCGCTCAAGTTCGCCGACAACGCCCTGACGACCGACCCGACGTACGCGCTCGCGAACCGGACGAAGGGCGAGGCCTTCGCCTCCCAGAACAAGCGCAAGGAGGCGCTCGACGCCTTCGAGACGTACACGAACCTGGCGCTGCTCGACCCGACGGGCCACATCGAGAGGCATAAAATTTACCTCACGCCCGACGAGAAGGGACGCCTCGACATGACGGCCGCCAAGGGCGAGTTGCTCAAGGTCGCCACGCAGTTTCCGCGCTATCCGGGCATCCATTTCATGATCGGTGACCTTCTTTTCAAGGCGGGCGAAATCGAGAAGGCCGGCGGCGAATGCGAGTGGGAGATCAAGAACAACCCGGGCTTCGTTCCCGGTTACGTGTGCCTGGCCACCGTGCTGAACAAGTCGAAAGGTTTTCAGAAAGCCGTCGAGCTCACGAACATGGCGCTCAAGTCGGCGCCGAACTACCCGCCTCTCTTGCTGCAGGCCGGCATTGCAAATCGTGGGATGAAGTCATATGCTGCGTCACAATCCATGCTGGAGCGGGCGATTGGTCTCGATCAAGGCAACCCGGCGATCTGGAAAGAGCTCGGTGGGATTTATTACGACCTGAGCAAATTCGACCAGATGAAGAACGCCTACAAGAAGTATCTCGAGCTCTACCCCGACGCTCCAGACAAGGGTGAAATCGAAGAATACCTCAAGAAAATTGGCGGATAACAGCGATGCTTGACTCAAAATACTTCTCCGAAAAAATCGACGTCCTGATCACCGCGCTGCAGAAGCGCAACTACGACACGTCCGTCGTGAGCGAGATCCGGGAAAAGGCCGAGCGTCGCAAGAAGGCCATCCAGGAGGTCGAGCAGCTCAAGGCCAAGCGCAACGCGGCGTCGGCCGAGATCGCCACGGCCAAGAAGGCCGGCCAGAACGTCGATGCCAAGGTCGCCGAGATGCGCGGCGTGGGCGACACGATCAAGAAGCTCGACGTCGACCTCACGCAGATCGAAGAGGAGTTCAAGACCCTCGCCCTCTCGCTGCCGAACATCCCGCACGCCGACGTGCCGGCGGGCCGCGACTCGGCTGAGAACCGCGAGGTTCGCAAGTGGGGAACGATTCCCAACTTCAAGTTCGCGCCGCTCGACCACGTCGACATCGGCGAGGGCCTGGGCATTCTCGATCTCGAGCGCGCGACCAAGATCACGGGCGCGCGGTTTTCGCTCCTGAAAGGCGTCGGCGCGCGCATGGAACGCGCGCTCATGAACTTCATGCTCGATACCCACACGAAGGAGCACGGCTACACCGAGGCGTGGACGCCCTTCATGGCCAACAGCGACACCTTCCGCGGAACGGGCCAGCTGCCGAAGTTCGCGGCCGATCTCTTCAAGATCGAGGGCCACGACTTTTATCTCGTGCCGACGGCCGAGGTGACAGTGACGAACATCTACCGTGGCGAGGTTTTGAACGAGGCCGAGCTGCCCGTGAAGATGACCGCCTACACGCCGTGCTTCCGCAGCGAAGCCGGCTCGTACGGCCGCGACACGCGCGGCCTCATCCGCCAGCACCAGTTCGACAAGGTCGAGCTCGTGAAGTTCGCCAACCCCGACACGAGCTATGACGAGCACGAGAAGCTCGTGCGCGACGCCGAGGTGATTTTGCAGCGCCTGGAGCTGCCGTATCGCGTGATGCTCCTCTGCGCCGGCGACATGAGCCCGAGCGCGGCCAAGTGCTACGACCTCGAGGTCTGGCTCCCGAGCCAGAATGCCTACCGCGAGATTTCCTCGTGCAGCAATTTCGAGGACTTTCAGGCCCGC
>JACQAX010000176.1 GCA_016194795.1 Deltaproteobacteria bacterium
CGATCCGCAGCCAGGCGCTTCTCACCGACACCATCGCCGCCACGCATCTCGGATACACGTTCGCGGCGCCGCTCAAGCGGCAGGGTTTCACCAACCTCGGCGATCTGGCGCAGCTCCCTATCCCCTTTCAAAGCACGGGCATTATGACCAAGCGCAGCTTCATCAACTCGTCGCCGGAAGTCGTGGAAAAAGTTTTGCGCGGCATCGTGGGCTCCATGGCCTTCATCGCCCAGCCGGCGACGCCGACCGGCTTGCTCCACTGACCGGCCTGGTCAGTACGAGCGCGGGTGCTTGCGCCGGTCCTCGTCGCGCTCGGGCGGCTTCTGCTTGCCCATGACGTCGAACTTGAGCGTGAGCTGCAGCATGTAGCGCTGCTCGCGATCCATGAACGCCACCGACTGGTTCTCCACCCCGTACGTCACCGCCGACACCTCCAAAAAGAACATGTCGAGCTTCGCGCCCAGGCAGAGCGAGTCCTGCGCGATGCCGGCCTGCAGCGAGACGCTCCCGACCTGCAGCTCGGCACCGGCATGCAGGCGCAGGCGCGGGTCGACGTCGGTCTGGGTGAGATGCCGCACCTCGGCCGAGAGCTTGAAGTTGTTCGTGGCGCGAGCGGTCGGGCTGAAGCGGTGGACGAAGGCCATGCCCGCCGAGAGGTTGCTGCGGACCGGTGGCGGGCGGTTCGCCTGGAGATCGTTGCCGAAGGTCATGTCTCCGATGTCCTGCCAGGCCGTGCCGAGCAGCAGCTCGTTGCTGCGATCGAGCCCGATCTCGTACTGGATGCCGGGCGTGGCCCCCCACCCGGTCGCGCTCGCGCTGGTGAGCGACGTCAGATAGGTCTTGTCGGCGGTGACGAGCTTCGAGAGCGGGATCGTCTGGCGGAAGCCCTGGCGCGAGAGCCACTTCACCGAGACGCCGGCGCGCAGGAACTGGCGTTTGGCGAAGCCCTTGAACTCGTGGCCGATGCCGCCGACCACGCCGTTGTCCTTGGTGTACGACGCCTCGATCTGCGGAAACGCGAGGTTGCGCGAGACGATGTGCGTCTGCGCGTTGTAGTAGTAGCCCAGCGCCACGCCCGGAAAATAAACCACCGGAAAGACGCCGACGTCGCCGTAGATGTGCTGGCCGAAAAGCTTGGTCAGCGTCGGGCCGTCGAGCTTGGTCGCGGCGGCGCGCAGGTCGCTCACCACGCCGATGTCGTCGGTGCTCAAGTCGATCTTCGGATTGATCAGCCGGAACTCGTAGTTCGAGTTGAGCGCCAGCCCGGCCGGGTTGTAGAAGACGGAGTCGGCGTCGTCGGCGACCGCCGTGTAGGCGCCGCCCATCCCCATCGCGCGCGTGCCGCGATAGAACTCCTCGAGCTGCCACGCGCGCGCGTCGGCGGCGAGCAGCCAGAGCAGCGTCACGACAGCGGCGGCGATGCGGGCACTCCGGTAACGTATCAAGTCAGTTCCACACCGTGTCGATCGCGTCGATGATCAACCCCCCGGCGGTCGGCAGCACGTTGGTGCCGTCGTTGAGGCAGCCGTCGAGGCTCTCGTTGAGCGGGCAGCCGCCGGCGACCGAGGCGCAAACCGTGTTGATCTCGTCGGAGATGTTCTTGAGGCTGGCGCTCGCCGAGACGTACTGGAGCGAGTCCTTGAGCTCGGCCAGCGCCACCTGGACGTGGCACTTGTCGCTTTTCGTCCCGAGGCCCGTGATGCTTTTGCCCTTCTTTCCGGTCGAGCTCGACGCGTTTCCGAGCGGCGCGATGACCGTCGTGATGATGTTGGCCTGGATGAAGATCATGTCGACGTTCTGGTCGGCGTTGCGCGCGCTGGCGTTCGGATAGTCGATCGGGTTGGCGGCCTGGCAGAGGATCTTCCACGCCGTGTCGAGCGCCGCCAGGTGGCCGTCGGCGCCGGTGGAGTAGTTCGTCTTGATGAGCACGCCCCAGACGTCGGAGCCGTTCAGGTCTTTGAGGTTGCCGATGAGGGCGGCCATGTTGATGCCGCCGCGGCACGAGTACGCCGACGAGTAGACCATCAGGGCTTCGTAGTTGACGTAGGGCGAGTCGACGAGCGGCTTGAGCACGCCGATGGCGCCTTCGCAGTTTCCCGCGGTGAGGAAGTCGTTGGCCTGGTCGATGATGGATTGCTGGCCCGCCGTCGTGGCCATGTCTTTGTACGCCGACGAGCACGAAAGACAGGCGGCGAGCGAGACGCCCAGCGCGAAAACGAGCGATAGATTTTTCATTCGAGCTTCGCCTCCATGCGAAACCGAAAAACTACTTCACTTCAACTTTTCAACGGCTTCCACGATCCGCTTCGAGCCCTCTTCGACTTCGGCATCCGAAACGGCGAAGCTCAGCCGCAGACAATCGTCCGCTCCGAACCCCTTGCCCGCCACCGTGCCGACGTGCGCGGTGTTGAGCAGGTAAAAAGCCATGTCATCGCTTCCTGCGATGAGCTGATCATGATTGTACGATTTTCCATAAGCGCGCTCAACGTTTAGGAAAAAGTAGAAGGCGCCGGCGGGCCTTACGAAGGAGAAATTGCCTCCGCCCTGGGAAAAGATTTCCGCCATGCGGTCGCGACGCTTCCGGAAAGCCTCGACCATGGGGCGAAACGCGCCGTCGGGCAGCTCGAGGGCGGCAAGAGCTGCCTTCTGGGCGATCGAGCTCGCGCCCGACGTGCTCTGCCCCTGCAAGAGCGCCATCGCGGCGATCAGCTTCTTCGGCCCGGCCGCGTAGCCGAGCCGCCAGCCCGTCATCGAGTAGGTTTTCGAGAAGCCGTTGACGGTGAGCGTGCGCGCGAAAGCGTCGCTCGAGAGCGAGGCGAACGAGGCGAACTCCCCGTCGTAAACGAGCTTCTCGTAGATCTCGTCGCTGACGACCCAGGCGTCGGTGCCCTCGAGCACCTTGGCCAGCTGCGCCTGCTCGGCGCGCGAGTACACGCCGCCGGTCGGGTTCGACGGGCTGTTGAGAATGACCGCGCGCGTGCGCTTCGTCAGCGCGCCCTTGAGCTGCTCGGGCGTGATCTTGTACCCGTGTGACGCCGGAGCGTCGATCGTCACCGGCACGCCGCCCGCGAGCTTCACCATGTCTGGATAGCTCACCCAGTACGGCCCGGGAATGATCACCTCGTCGCCGGGGCTGACCACGGCGAGCAGGAAGTTGAAGATGTCCTGCTTGGCGCCGGCCGAGACGATGACGTCCTCGGGAGCGTACTCGAGGGCGTTGTCCTTCAGGAATTTTTTCGAGATCGCCTTGCGCAGCTCGAGCGTGCCGTTGACCGGCGTGTACTTGTTGAAGTCGCCGGTGATCGCGCCGATCGCCGCCTCCTTCACCGGAGCCAGCACGGGAAAGTCGGGCTCGCCCGCCGTGAGGTTGTAGACCTTCACGCCTTTGGCGGAAAGCTCGCGCGCCGCCGCGTTCATCTTGAGCGTCGCGCTTTCGGCGACGCCGTCGAGCCGGGTCGAAAGCTTGAGATTCACAGGTCGCCCGCCTTTCGTTTTTCCTTGAGACGCTTCCATACGAGAGGTGGCACGTAAGGGCTGATGTCGCCGCCGTAGCGGAAGAGCTCCTTGATCATCGAGGAGCTGATGAAAAAATAGTTCTGGCCCGTCATCATGAAAAAGGTCTCGACGTCGGGATTGAGGCGCTTGTTCATCGCGGCCATCATGAACTCGTATTCGAAGTCGCTCGCGGCGCGCAGGCCGCGGATCACGGCGTGCGAGCCGCGCTCGCGGGCGTAATCCATGATGAGGCCGTCCCAGCGATCGACCTTCACGCGGCGCTTGCCCTTGAAGACGTCCTTGACCAGCTCGACGCGCTCGTCGGGCTGGAGCAGCGACGTCTTGCGCGAGCTCGACGCGACGACGATCGTGATCTCGTCGAAGACGCTCAGGCTGCGCTCGAGGATGTCGATGTGGCCGACGGTGATCGGGTCAAAGCTTCCGGGATAAATCGCGCGCTTCATGCCGGAAGTTTTACAAAATAATGAACCGAGCTGTCACCGTAATTCTTGGTGTCGTAATGGCGCAACGTGGGGGTTTCGGCGGGCAGCGCCTCTTTGTCGCGCGCCTCGTACAGGAAGAGCCCGCCCTCCACGATCCGGCCGGCCGCCGCCTCGGCGGCCACGATCTTTTCGAGCCACCCTTTGTCGTACGGCGGATCGCAAAACACGACGCGCGCCTGCGGCAGGCCCTTGTAGGCCGCGAGCGCGTCGCGCTGGAACGAAGACGGCGCTCGCGGCTCCGTTGCTCGCGGCCTCGATTCCCCAGGCACCCGTGCCGGCGAAGAGGTCGATGACGGTGGCGCCGTCCAGAATGGAATCGGAATCGGGCCAGCGAAAATGCCTTAACACATTGAATGTGGCTTGACGGAGGCGCTCGGACGACGGACGCGTCTGAGGCCCGGAAGGTGAGCGTAATGATACTCCGCGCAATAATCCAGATGACACACGCAGCATAGTGCGTGTGACTCTAGCTCAATTACGCGGAGCGCTTAAACGGAATTCTGAACTCGGCGCCCTGATCGGTCGTGATGCTGAGACCATCGTCCGAGCAAGACAGCTGGACGCTGACCCCAGCGCGCGTGAACTCGAGATTGACCTCGGTGCAACCACCGATTCTCAAAGATAATCCACCGGCCTCGGACCCGTCGCCCGCGCGCACGAGTGGCTCGTCGCGAGCTGGCACGGCGTCGGTCTCGGCGAGCGTGTCGGCGAGAGCCGGCCTCATCGGAACCACCTTTGATGTGTGTAAGTCGTCTTCAGTGGCATCGTCGGCCTCCGTCGTCTCGGTTTCGGCCACCGCAGTGGCTTCAGGCTCGGTTCGCTTCGCGACCGTCTCCTCTTCACCGGTGGTGTCCATCTTCTTTTCGAGGTCTTCGATCTCCTTCATGATGCGATCGATCTCCTCGCCTTCGGCTGCGCTGGGCGCCCCTGCTTCTGATTTGTCACCCCGTACCATCACTGGTCTCCTCTCGTGCACATGCCCATCTCTTACTGGCGTGGAGCGGCACATATTTTTTTTCGGCAGACCTTTTAATTTCTGAAGTCTTCGGCTACAAATTTTTAACGCCGCAGTACTGGCGAAAATTTTCCCCACAACACTTAAGCAATTAGACAACACGATAATCCCGAGTGTTTACTCCGAGCTGTCGTCGTAGTTTTTTTTTGAGGTAGAGCAGTAGCAACATGGATCGCTGGCACGCTCAGGAAAATCTTTCCCATCTCGTCAACGCCGAGTCGTTGCTCGGCAAATTGAGCCGGCCGGCAAGCCAGTCCGCTGAAGCCGCGAACGCGGAGCGGAAGCTGCGCGAAGCGACGCCGGCGATACCGCCGGAAGCGGTCTGGCCACGTGACGTGCTTTCGCTCGAGCTGCGCGAACGCATCGGCAACCGCGCGACCGCGGCGCCGGCTCCGACGCCGTCGGTAGCGAGCGCGCTGACCACCGCGCGTCTCACCGACCACCTCGACGTCCGCAGCCTCACGCGCCGCCAGCCCGCCGCGTCCGCTCCGGCGCACCCGCAGCAGCCGGCACCAAGTCCCCTGAGCATGATGGGCCCGACCGCGCTCGTGCCCCCGCGCCCCGACTTCGTCCACGAGAAGCTCCGCCAGCTGCTCGAGCTCTTCACCAACGACGTGCTCGCGGCGCGCGATCGCCTGCTCATGCTCAACCCGGGGCGCCGCAAGCTCATCGAGCATCGTCTCGAGTTCATCGGGCGCAAGGTCGCGCGCGCGCGCGGCGAGCGTTTCCATCGCTCGCTCTCGCTACCCGAGATCCTCAAAGACTCGTACCGCGACTCGGCGCCGGGCCAGCCGCAGAATCCCATGCCGAAGCTGGGCCTGGCCGCGTGGCGTGGCTTCGTGTCGGAGGTCGCGCTCTACAACCTGCTCGAGCTCTTCTTCCTGAAGAGCCTCGACGTCTACGGCTGGCGCCCCTTCGAAGAAGGTGACCTCGGCCGCATGAACTTCGCCGCGCACACCTTCCTCAGCCAGCGGGCGACGGGCTTCGCCCACGACAAGCACTGCTGGAACTTCGTGCGCACG
>JACQAX010000177.1 GCA_016194795.1 Deltaproteobacteria bacterium
ACTGGGCATGGGGCTCGATGGAGAGAAAGCCGAACATCAGATTGGCGAACGGGTCGCCTTGGGTGCTGCCGTAGAAGCCGCCGTCGATTCCGAGCATCGAGATCCCGGCATGCTTGTAGAGCGTGTGGTCGTAACCCAGCTTGAAGCCGAAAAGCGACGGGTTGGCCTGATCCGTGACCTTGTGGGCGGGCGCGCGCAGGTCGACCTTGCCGAAGGCCTTCGGCTCGATGGTCAAGCTGACGCCATAGTCGGGCAGACTCGTCTCGTGCAGGTGCTCCAGGCGCACGCGCTCGTAGTCTTCGACCGAGCGGGTGGGCGAGTCGAGGATGGCCTGTTCGTCTTGCGACCCGCTGGGGTGGTTTTCCGCCTTGGGCGCCTCCGCCGGGGGAAGCGTGAGCGGCGCCTCTTTTTCGCCGCTCGGCTCGGCGGCCTTGGGCTCTTCGACGGGCGCCAGCGTCGATTCGGCCGACGGCGCCACCGCGGTCGTCGTCGGCTCCGGGGCGCTCGGCAGGGGCGCTGCCGGCTCCTTCGGCGCGGCGGCTTCCGGAAGCTCGGGCGGCTCCATCGGCGGTGCCTCGATCTCGCTCGGCGCCATTCCCGCGCCCGCAAAAGCGAGCAGCAGGACCAAGGACAGAAAGCACTTCGACCACTTCCCTGGTCTCTGTAATCTCACTTTTTAGCGTTCTCCCAATCTTTAAGAAAAGCTTTAAGGCCCGCTTCGGTCAGCGGATGTTTCGTGAGCTGCTCGATCACCTTGTAAGGCATCGTGCCGACGTGGGCGCCGATCTTGGCCGCCTCGAGCACGTGCACCGGGTGGCGGATGCTCGCCACGAGGATTTGCGTTTTGAATCCGTAGTTGTCGTAGATCTGCTTGATGTCGCGGATGAGCAGCATCCCATCCTGCGAGATGTCGTCCAGGCGGCCAACGAAAGGCGAGATGTAGGTGGCGCCGGCTTTGGCGGCGAGCATCGCCTGCAGGGCGCTGAAGCAAAGGGTGACGTTCGTCTTGATGCCTTCGCCGGTGAAGCGCTTGGTCGCGACCAGGCCATCGGGCGTGAGCGGAACCTTCACGACAATGTTCTTGTGGATCTTGGCGAGCTCACGACCTTCTTTGATCATGGCTTCGGCCTCGGTCGCGATGACCTCGGCGCTGATGGGGCCGTCAATGACTTCGCATATCCGGTTCAGCAATTCCCTGAAGTCTCCGCCCTGTTTCGCGACTAACGACGGATTGGTAGTCACACCATCGACCAAGCCCATCGCCGCCGCTTTTTTAATCTCATCCAAGGCGGCCGTATCGATAAAAATCTTCACTTTTACTCTCCCAAGTAAGCTTTGCGAATTTCTTCGGAACCCAGCAGGTCGCTGGCTTTGCCTTGCATCATGATTTTACCCGTTTCGAGCACCAAAGCATAGTGCGCGACCTCGAGCGCGAGCAGCGCGTTCTGCTCGACGAGCAGCACGGTCATGCCCGCCTGATTCACCTTCACGATCGTTTCGAAAATCTTCTCGATGATCTGGGGCGCCAGGCCCAGGCTCGGCTCGTCGAGCAGCAAAAGTTTCGGCCTGGCCATGAGCGCCCGCCCGATGGCGAGCATCTGCTGCTCGCCGCCCGAAAGCGTGCCGGCGTTCTGCCACAGGCGCTCTTTCACGCGCGGAAAGAGCTCGAAGACGTGCTCCATGTCTTTCTTGATGCCGTCTTTGTCTTTACGCAGGAAGGCGCCGAGCTCGAGGTTCTCCTCGACCGTCATGTTGGCGAAGATGCCGCGCCCCTCGGGCGCCTGGCTGATCCCCATCGCGACGATGTGGTCGGTGCGGCGGCCGCCGATAGCCTGTCCCTCGAAAAGGATCTCGCCGCTCGAGGCGCGCAGCAGGCCCGAAACCGCCCGCAGCGTCGTGCTCTTGCCCGCGCCGTTGGCGCCGATGAGCGTGACGATCTTACCCGGCTCGACGGTGAACGAGATGCCCTTGAGCGCATGGATCGCGCCGTAGTGGACGTTGACGTTGCGGAACTCGAGCGTCATCAGAGTGTGCGCGGCGCCCGTTTGCATGCTCATGCTTTGGGTGCCTCCGCCTGGGGCTGCGCCTTGTCTTTAGCTTTGCCCAGATAAGCCTCGATCACACGCGGGTTTTTCTGGATCTCGCCCGGCAACCCCTCGGCGATCTTGGTGCCGTAGTCGAGCACGAAGATCTTTTCGCTGATGCCCATGACGAGCTTCATGTCGTGCTCGATCAGGAAGATCGTCAGGCCGAACTCGCGCTGGATGCGCTGGATCGTGGCCATCAGCTCTCGGGTTTCCTGGTTGTTCATGCCCGCGGCCGGCTCGTCGAGCAGCAAAAGCCGCACGCCGGTGGCGAGCGCGCGCGCGATATCCAGCCTGCGCTGGGCGCCGTACGGGAGATTGCGGGCCAGGTCGCCCGCGCGCGTGTCGAGGTCGAAGATCTTCAGCAGCTCGAGGGCGCGCTGCACGACGCGCTCTTCCGAAGCGCAGAAGCTCGGCACGCGGATGACCGACTTGAGAAACCCATGAGTCTTGCGGATATCGCAGCCGATCCTCACGTTGTCGAGCACGGTGAGGTCTTTGAAGAGGCGGATGTTCTGGAAGGTGCGCGCGACGCCCTTGGCGGCGATCTGGTAGGGGCGAAGCCCGGTGATCGAGCTCCCCTCAAACTGGATCTGGCCCTCGGTCGGCTGGTAGACCCCCGTGAGCACGTTGAAGACCGTGGTCTTGCCCGCGCCGTTGGGGCCGATGAGCGCGGTGATGCTCCCGCGCTCGAGCTCGAAGTCGAGCTGGGAGACGGCTTTGATGCCGCCGAAACGCATGGTGAGGTTCGTGGCCTTGAGGATGACGTCAGCCACCATCGGCTCCCAAGGATTCCAGCGGATCCTTCTTGAAACGCTTGAAGGGGCCGAAGTCGACGAGCTCTTTGGTGCCGAAGAGCCCGCGGGGCCGCGTCAGCATGAGAATGATGAGCATGAGCGAGTAGATGACCATGCGGAAATCGAGCCTGGTGATCTCCTGGAGCGGCCGAAGCAGCTCGCGCAGCCCGGTCAGGAAGAGCGCCGCGATGATCGCCCCGGTCGTCGAGCCCATCCCGCCGAGCACGACCATGATGATGATCTCGAAGCTGCGATTGAAGTCGAACGACTGGGGGCTGAGAAACGTCAGGAAGTGTCCGTACAAACCGCCCGCGACTCCTGCGAAAAACGCCCCGACGACGAACGACGTGACCTTGTAGCGGGTCGTGTTCACGCCCATTGCCTCGGCGGCGATCTCGTCCTCGCGCACGGCCAGCAGCGCGCGCCCGTGGGGCGACTGCATGATGCGCTTGACGGTCAGCACGCAGATGAACGCGACGCCGTAGACCCAGCCGAAGTTCG
This sequence comes from Deltaproteobacteria bacterium, assembly GCA_016194795.1. GTDB lineage: Bacteria > Bdellovibrionota > UBA1018 > UBA1018 > UBA923 > JACQAX01. The sequence goes on from JACQAX010000177.1 coordinate 3,383, forward strand.
TCCACTCGGGCACGCCGGTCATGCCGCGCGCGCCGCCGATCGCGTCGATGTTGAGAATCATCACGCGGATGATCTCGCCGAAGCCGAGCGTCACGATCGCAAGGTAGTCGCCTTTGAGCCTGAGGCTGGGCGACCCGACCACGAAGCCGAGCACCGCGGCGACGAGCCCGCCCGCATAGAGCGCGCCCGCGAAGAGCAGCGTGTGGCCGACCCCCACGCCGCCGACGAGAGAGCTCGCGCCCGAGCGCGTTTCGGCGGCCATCAGACCTTCTCCGTTCTGGCCTTGCCGAGAAGGCCGCTCGGCCTGAAAAGCAGGATGAGGATCAGGATCGCGAACGCCAGCGCGTCACGATACGTCGACGCCCCGTAGCCGACGACCATCGTCTCGGCGACCCCCAGGATGAGGGCGCCGATCACGGCCCCCATCACGTTGCCGATGCCGCCGACGACGGCGGCGACGAACGCCTTGAGGCCCCACATCACGCCCATGAGCGGCTCGATCTTGGGGTACGTGAGCCCGACCAGGATGCCCGCGGCACCCGCCAGCGCCGATCCCAGCATGAAGGTGAAGCTGATCGTGAAATCCACCGGAATGCCCATCAGCGCGGCATTGTCGTGGCTGAACGAGACGGCCCGCATCGCGCGTCCCATCTTCGTGCGGAAAATGATGTAGCGCAGGCCGAGCATCAGCACGACGCTGATGAAAAAAACGAGCAGCTGGAGGCGGTTGATGTTCACGCCGCCGATGATGAGCGCCTCGCCGGCGTCATAGAGCGTCGGGAAGAACTTTGGGTCCGCGCCGAACAGCAGCTGCCCGCCGAACTCGAGGAAAAGCGAAACCCCGATGGCCGTGATGAGGCAGTTGATGCGGGGCGATTTACGCAGCGGCCGGTACGCCCCGCGCTCGATCACGAAGCCGAGCGCCGCGCAGCCGGCCATCGACAGCGTCAGCGCCGCGAGCAGCGAGAGCACGCCCGGGCTCTTCGAGAGCCCCAGGTACTTCCCACTGTAGTAACCGATGAACGCGCCCACCATGTAGACGTCGCTGTGGGCGAAGTTGATGAGCTGCAGGATCCCGAACACCATCGTATAGCCGAGCGCGATCAGGGCGTAGATCGAGCCCTGGCCGAGACCGTTGATCAGGTGTTGGATGAACTCCGTCATTAGCCCCTACGCGCGCGTCTTACGACGGGTTGATCGTTTCTTTGTACTGGAACTTGCCGCCTTTGACTTCGATCACGACCGCCGACTTCGAGGCGTCGCGGTTCTTGTCGATGGTGATCCTGCCCGTGACCGCCTGAAAATCCTTCGTCTCGGAGATCGCCTGGCGCAGGTCATCGCCACCGAACGACTTGGCTCGCTTCATCGCATCGGCCAGCACGATCATGGCGTCGTAGCCCATGGCCGCCAGGCCGTCGGGAACGATGTTGAACTGCGTCTTGTATTCGGTGATGAACCGCTGCACGACGGGGCTCTTGTCGTCCGGCGTGTAGTGGTTGGAGAAGAAGCTGCCGTCGAGAGCCTGGCCGCCGATCTCGGTGAGCTTTTCCGAGTCCCAGCCGTCGCCGCCGAGGAGCGGCGCCTTGATGCCGAGCTCCTTGGTCTGGCGCGCGATCAGGCCGACCTCGGTGTAGTAGCCCGGGACGTAGATCACGTCGGGGTTCTTCGTCTTGATCGACGTGAGCTGGCTCTTGAAGTCCGCGTCGCCGCCGCTATAGCTCGTGTCGATGACGATCTCGCCGCCGAGCTTCTTGAAGTTCTCGGTGAAGAAGTTGGAGAGGCCGACGGAATAGTCGCTCTTCACGTCGCGCAGGATCGCGGCCCGCTTCGCGTGGAGCGTGTTGGCGGCGAACTTCGCCATGACCATGCCCTGGAAGGGGTCGATGAAGCACACGCGGAAGACGTAGTTGCCCTTGGCCGTGACCTCGGGGTTCGTCGACGACGGCGTGATCATCGGAACCTGGTGGCTCTGCGCGATCGGCGCCATCGCGAGAGAGCGCGTCGAGGCGACCTCGCCCAGGAGGGCCACGACCTTATCCTGAGTGATCAGCTTCGTTGCGGCGGTTGCCGCCTCCTCGGCCTTGCTCTGGTCGTCGAGGATGAGCACGCGCACCTTCTTGCCCTTGATGCCGCCAGCCGCGTTGATCTGTTTGATCGCCAGGTCGATGCCGTCTCGCGTGCTCGTGCCGAAGGTGGCTTCGCTGCCCGTCAGGCTGCCCACCTCGCCGATGACGATCTCGTCAGCCGCGGTAGCGGCGCCGGTCGACGTCGCATTCGAAGCACCGTCCTTTTTGGTGCAGGACGGGAACGAGATCAGGATTGCCGCGGCAAGTAAAAGCGAAGACACCGACTGAGTCGTCTTATTCATTATAGTCTCCGGGGAGCACGTAACCTTGTTGACGAACGTTAAAAAGTTTTAAACAATCAACTATACGATGTCTATAGCCTTTGAGAGAGCGAAAAAAACTTTTTTGGGTTTTCTCCAGGCCCGCGGAAAAGCCGTGAACACGGTGAAGAACTACGCGTGCGATCTCACCGAGCTCGGTGCGTTCTGCGACGCGAGCTCGCTCGACTTCCAGAAGCTGGGGCTCGTCGACCTCGAGAGCTACCACCATGAGCTCAAGGCCAAGGGCCTGCGCCCGAACTCGCGGCGCCGCAAGCTCATGACGGCGAAGACCTTCCTGCGCTATCTGTCGGGCCGCATGGACGTGAGCACCATCGGCTCCGACAAGATCGTGCCCCCCGACAAGGTCGAGGCGCCCCCCAAGCTCGTCGCGCGCGAAACGCTCGCCGCGATCGTAGCGGCGCAGCCCGACACCGACATGGGCTGGAGAAACCGCGCCCTCATCGGCGTGCTGCACGATACGGGAATGCTCGTCTCGGAGGCGCTCGCGCTTCGCCAAGGCGAATGCCACTGGGACACGCTTCCTGAAAATCGCGGCGCAACACTCGCGATCTCAGGCAAGCGCTCGCGCTCGGCGCGCGTGAGCCCGAATACCGCCGAGGCGCTCCGCCAGCTCTCGGTTCGCCTCAAGGGCGCGCGCTACTTCTTCTACGGCTACTCGCGCTCGGGGCCCAACGCGGATCGGATGACTTCGCGCGGAGTCGAGGTGCTCTTCAAGAGCTGGTCGAAGAGTTTTTCGGTGAAGCACCTGCACCCGCGCACCCTGCGCCACGTCTTCGTCGTCGAGCAGCTGCTCGGTGGGCGCACCGAGAGCGAGA